>JAISJJ010000073.1 GCA_031261585.1 Oscillospiraceae bacterium | reverse complement strand
TATATCCGCGTTCGACGCGGCGACACTATTGTGAAACTGCTGACGGCGGCGCAGGTCCGCGCGCTCGAACACGATGCGCTGGAAACACTCGAAATTTCGAGTGCCGCACTCATGCGTCGCGCGTCTGACGCACTCGCGGACATCGTTCTCGAACTGTTGCCGACAGGCGGCTCTGTCGCGGTATTCTGCGGCGCGGGCAACAACGGCGGCGACGGCATAGGGTGCGCGGCGGAACTGCTGCGGCGCGGTGTTGCGGCGCGCGTGTTCCTCGTCGGTGAGCGTCGCCGCATGTCCGCCGACGCGGTCGAGATGGAGTTGCGTCTGCGTGAGTACGGCGGCGAACTCGAAGCGTTTGACGACGCACCCGACGTCGCGCCGTACACCGACACGTGCGCCATCATCGCAGACGCGATCTTCGGCATCGGTCTGACGCGCGATATCGACGGTGCGGCACTCGACGCGGTGCGGCTCATCAACAATGCCCGCGCAACCGTCGTCTCCGCCGATATCCCGTCGGGTGTGGACGCGGACACGGGTCTCATACTCGGCGACGCTGTGCGCGCGGACGTCACGGCGACGTTCATCGCGCCGAAAATCGGGCTGTACGTCGCCCCGGGCGCGGCACACGCGGGGCGCGTGGTCGTCTGCGATATCGGTGTTCCCGAGGAGCTTACCGCCGACGCGCAATCACGCGTTTTTGTCACAACTCCCCGCGATTTCGCTCTGCCGCAACGCAAAATCGACGTGAGCAAGGGCGACTGCGGGCGAGTTCTCATCGTCGCGGGCAGCGTCGGGTACACGGGCGCGCCCGTACTCGCGGCTCGCGCGGCGACGCGGACGGGCGCGGGTCTCGTGTTCCTCGGCGTACCGCGCGGGATTTACGCAATTGCGGCGGCGAAGTGCGTCGGTGAGATATGCTTCCCGCTCGCGGGCGGCGACACCGTAGAGATTGACGCGTGGAGCGAGATTGAAGCGCGTCTTGAACGCGCGGACGCACTGCTCATCGGTCCCGGGCTGCGCAACACGGACGACACGCGCGTGATCGTCGAGAGCGCGCTCAACACCGCGAGTTGTCCGATTATACTCGACGCGGACGGAATAAACGCGCTCGCCGCGAATATAAATGCCTTAGACAAGGCTTCCCGGTCCGTCATTCTGACCCCGCACGACGGCGAATTTGCGCGGCTCGGCGGCGACCCCTCACACGGTCGGCTCACGGCGGCGCAATCGTTCGCCGCGGCGCACAATGTCACGCTCATACTCAAAGGTTTCCGCACGATCATCGCGTCCCCCGACGGCACCGCGTTTATCAACACGCGCGGTACGCCGTCGATGGCGAAGGGCGGGTCGGGCGACGTGCTGGCGGGTATGATCGCGGCACTGCTCGCGCAGGGGCTGTCGACGCGAGACGCGTGTGTCGCGGCGGTGTATCTGCACGGGCGCGCGGGTGAGATTGCGACGGCTCGGCTCGGTGTGTACTCCGTCGACTCGGAGGACATCACGGACGCGATTTCGGTTGCCTTGAATGAATATGCGGAGGCGCGTTCATGCACCGATTTCCCAAATTTTCACGGACGACCGCGATAACCGTTTGCGCAACGCTTCTGCTCCTGTGCGCCGCCTGTTCGGGCGGCACATCGGACGCGAAAGCGTCAGAGACCGCAACGGAAATGCGCACAAAAATGCTCGCGGCGACGCACTTCACGCTCACCGCGAATATCCGCGCCGACTACGGCGAGCGCGTGTACGACTACACCGTGAGTTTCGACGGCGCGCCCGACGACGGCACGATCACGATTCTCAAACCCGAAGAAGTCTCGGGTGTCACGGCGCGGCTTGACAAAGGCAGTGCGACGCTGCTCTGGGACGGCGCGGCGGTCGACACAGGCGCGATTGCGGAGAACATCAGCCCCGTCGCGATGGTCACGACGCTCATCGACGAGTGGCGCAACGGCTATATCGAGTCGCACGCGCTCGCGGAGACCGATTCTGGCGCGACGCTCGCGATCCGCACCAAGCTCGCGGAGGGCGTTATCGAGACCTCGGTGTTCAACGCCGAGACGTTTTTGCCGATATCAGCCGAGATATCGGTCGGCGGCAGGGTCGCGCTGTCGGCGACATTTTTCGACGCGACAATTACATAATTTACAGGTGACGTATGCCGAATTACACTTCCAGAACATGGGCGGAGCTTGACCTCGCCGCACTGCGCCGCAACTACGCGTCGCTCCGTAACATTCTCGGCGGCACCCGCATGATGTGCGCCGTCAAGGCGAACGCGTACGGACACGGTGCCGTCGCCGTCGCGCGGTGTCTTGCCGCGTGCGGTGCGGATTCGTTCGCTGTCGCAACTCCCGAGGAGGCGTTTGAACTGCGCGACGGCGGCGTGACACTCCCGATTCTCGTACTCGGCGCGTCAGTCCCCGCGTACGTGTCAGAGCTGATCGCGCGGGATATCACGCAGTGCGTGCCGTCGCTCGACCACGCGCTCGCGTACTCTGAGGCGGCGGCGGGCGGCACCTTGCGCGTCCACGCGAAGGTCGACACGGGCATGGGTCGGCTCGGGTTCCTGTCGGCTCTGGATTTGGCGCGCGCCATGGCACTGCCCGCGCTCGATTTCGAGGGCGTGTTCACGCATTTCGCGGTCGCGGACGAGGTTCTCGGCGCGGAGTACACGCGGCGGCAGTTTGACGCGTTCACCGCGTTTGTCGAGACCGCCGAGCGGTCGTCGGACAAGCGTTTTCGGATACGCCACTGCTCGAACAGCGCGGCGGCGATAGCGAACCCCGAGTTTCGGCTCGACCTCACGCGCGAGGGGCTTGCGCTGTACGGCTACGCGCCGATTCAGTCGGCGGTACCGCTCGATCTGCGCCCCGTCATGTCGCTGAAAACCCGCGTCGCGCAGGTAAAATCGGTGCGCGCGGGCGACAAAATCAGTTACGGCGGCACGTGGACTGCGAAGCGCGACGGTACGGTCGCCGTGCTGCCCGTCGGATACGGCGACGGACTGCACCGTATATTGTCCAACAAGCTGCAAGTGCTGATAAACGGACAACTCGCACAGCAGATAGGCACAATCTGCATGGACATGTGCATGGTCGACATCACCGATGTGCCGAACGTGCGCGTCGGCGACGTTGTGACCGTGTTCGGGCAGTCACCCGCGCTTACGGCGGCTGACGTCGCGGCTCTGTGCGGCACGATATCGTACGAGATGCTGTGCGCGCCGTCGGCGAGGGTGCCGAGGATTTACATTGAATAACGGTAACGGTATTCGCGGCATAAAATGGATTTGCTGGCGGGAAATCTAAATCTCCCGCCCGTGCGAAGTATAAACTACGACGCTTTGTGGCAGAATTAGGGTATTCCGATTACATACGAGATAACGGTAGTCGGAGATGCTGATTCTGAGGTGATACTTTGTGGAGACAGGCGTCAAACGCGGCGATATCTACTACGCCGATCTTAGCCCCGTCGTCGGCAGCGAGCAGGGCGGTATTCGTCCCGTACTGATCGTGCAGAACGACACGGGCAACAAGCACAGCCCCACGGTAATCGCGGCGGCTATCACGTCACAGGTGAGCAAAGCCCGCCTGCCGACGCACATTGAACTGGGCGCGATGACCTACGGGTTGTCAAAGGACTCGGTCGTCCTGCTCGAACAGATACGCACGATCGACAAGCGGCGGCTGAAAGAGCGCATGGGTCAGCTCGACGAATCGCTGATGGACCGCGTGGACAACGCGATAGCCGTCAGCTTCGGGCTGGGCTGATCGCGAACACGAAAAAACCAAGCGTTACGCTTGGTTTTTTTGTTGTTGTGGTGGTGTTGTCGGAAAACTGACGTTTTCCGACAGATTATTTTGAGCAAATTTTGTAATGGGAGCTATTACCGCAGTTGCGCCACAATGGTTGGTTCGTTGATCGGGCGCACGGCGGCGATCATGCTCGGCTCGACCGAGACGACGTTTTACACAATAGCGGTCTACTTCGGCGCGCTGCACATCAAACGCACGCGGTACGCGATACCCGCCGCGCTGACTGCCGATTTCGTGGGGTTTGTGGTGGCGGCGGTGACGGCTCGGGTGATGTACGGGGGGTAGCGTCGTGAGGTTGTTGTGTTATGCGAAAAATAAGTCTTGACATATCGTTGTGATGTGCGCTATACTGTACACAACATATTGGATTGAGCTAACAGGGAGGACACACAATATGGCGATTGAACAGTATACTGAAAGCCTGACGCTCCACGAAATGAAGTGTACGCTCGGCGATAATGGTTGGGGATTCGTATACCCGCAAGGTGCTGTTGACAATGTTGACAAGATACTAACGCTGCTCAAAAAAGCGGGCGGCAAACCCACACAACGCGCCCTTGAAGATTTCACCGAGGGCGGGGGGAGCAAGGCAAAACCTGAATTTATTATCACGTTCAACGACGATGCAAACACTATTATTGTTGTTGAATGTAAAAACTCTGTCAAGAAACACCGTACTGAAAACCTTGATTGCCCACTTGGGTATGCTGTGGACGGGGTTCTTTATTACGCTAAATTTCTGAAAGAACAGTTTAATGTTATCGCCGTCGCCATAAGCGGAACCAAGACGACCGATGTTAAAGTTGATGCTTTTTATTGGGGCAAAGGTTTAACGGTTTACGACGCTGACTTGCTCAAAAAGGCGAAAGATATTATATTGGAGCCGAAAAACTACGTTAAACTTGTCAAGGGTGAAAAGCTGCAAAAAGACTATTCCCTCGATGAAATACGGGAAACAGCTATTAAAATGCACGACTATTTACGGGAAATAGCCGTCAGAGAGGAACACAAGCCCATATTTATAGCGGGTGTGCTTATTGCGCTCAGCAACGACGACTTTTCAAAAAGTTACACACATTTGCCGTCGTATAATGCTGTAATGGCGGCTATCCAAACGGCGATTGAAAACGAATTGAGAAAGGGCGGTATTCGCAATGACAGAACGGCGTATATCAAACAAATTTTCAAGATGTTGCAGGACAATTCTAAATTTTCGGCTATACCGTTAATTCAGAAAAAGTCTATCATTTGGTATTGCGAACAACTCGAAATGAAAATCAAACCGATGATGGACTACGCCGACAGTACGCTTGACGCGCTCGGTGTGTTCTATCACGAATTTATAAAATATTCAGGCGGCGACGGCTCGGGGCTTGGTATCGTCTTGACACCACAACACCTCACCGAATTTATGGTCGAGTTGGCGGGCGTGAACAAGAACAGTAAAGTGGTTGATATTTGTTGCGGTTCTGGCGGTTTTTTGGTTACGGCGATGTCGAAAATGTTTAAGGACGCAAACCCGATTGAAGCTGAAATTATCCGCAAAGATCGGCTATATGGCGTGGAACAAGACGACGGCTTGTATACACTTGCTATCGCTAATATGATTATCCGTCAAGACGGCAAAAGCAATATATATAAAGGCGATTGTTTTGACGTAAATATTGCCAAGGAGTTAAAAGCCCTCAATATCAATGTCGGGCTTATCAACCCGCCGTATTCCCTCAAAGGTGGCAAGGTTGAGTTGGAGTTTGTCGAACAGTTACTTGATATTCTCACCGTCGGCGGTATCGGCGTTGTTGTCGTGCCGATGTCCTGTGCCATCGGCACAAAGTTTAAGGACGTACGAGAAAGGTTGTTTAAGCGACACACACTAAAAGCCGTTTTCAGTATGCCCGATGATATTTTTTACCCCACGGGCACTAACCCTTGCGTTATGGTATGGCGAGCCCACGCGCCGCATGACACAGATCAAGAGACATTTTTCGGTTATTGCAAAGACGACGGATACGTAAAGCGCAAAAAGTTAGGGCGCATTGACGCCTATGGTCGGTGGGCTGATATACTCGCCGAATGGCTGAAACTATACCGTAACCGTGATGTCGTTGACGGACTTTCCGCTCGCGCTTGCGTAAAGCATAGCGATGAATGGTTGTGTGAAGCGTATATGAAAACGGATTACAGCACGTTGACGCAAGACGATTTTCAAAAAACGGTCAATGATTATTTGGCTTATCTCGTAAAGGCAGGTGAAGTCAATGAAAGTTAAAGACATGTTCAATGTCAAATATGGTGTTAATTTGGAGTTATTAACGCTTGAAATTGTTTCGGCAAACGAAAAAGACGGTGTTAATTTTGTTGCCCGTACCGCCGACAATAACGGCGTTGTCGCTCGTGTTCGCAAAATTGACGGAATAGAGCCACAACAAGCTGGGGTTTTATCTTGCGCGGGCGGCGGTAGCGTATTATCGACATTTGTACAAAAAGAGCCTTTTTATAGCGGACGGGACTTGTATACGCTAACCCCCAAAAAAGGAATGACGTTGCAAGAAAAATTGTACTGGTGTATGTGTATCAAGGCAAACGCCTATAAATATACCTATGGGCGGCAAGCGAATAAAACACTCAAAGACATTGAATTGCCCGATAGCGTTCCGGCGTGGGTTCTAACCGCAGATGTGACTCCTGTTAGCACAAAACATAAAGCGCAAGCAGCTGAATTATGCTCTTTTTCTGGATGGGCTGAATTTCCAATCGGTGAATTTTTTACCGTAAAGCGTGGCAAGCGTATCGTTCGTGAGCGTGATTATTTTTCTCAACCGACAGAGGAATATCGCTATAACGTAATTACCTCAACAAAGCAAAATAATGGGGTTGATGGTTACTACCATTCCTATAATTGCCCTGCAAATTCTATTGTTTGTGGTGGCGAAGCCGGAGGAATGTTTACTACTTATCAATCTTCGGAATGTTGGGTAATGGATAGGGCAAGGATTTTCAAACCGAAAAGCGCAGTAGTCAATAAATATGTTGCAATATTCTTGGCAACCGTGTTTAGTCAAAATCAATACAAGTATTCATATGGTCGTACGCCAAACCCAAAAGGCATAGAAAGCACACTTGTCAAGTTACCTGCAACCGCACAAGGTTCGCCAGACTGGGATTATATGGAGCAATATATAAAGTCGCTGCCATATAGCGATAGGTTATAGGAGGGCAATATGAAAAACAAAAAAGCCGATATAAGGCAAAAGATTATTGACGGTGTTTGCTATGTCTATGTTCTTGATAAATACGGTAAAGAGTGCTTCGCAATGGAAAAGACAACGCAAACAATAGCGATTGCTCACGCTATTTATATGTTTGAAAAGTACAAGCAACAAAGCGAAATTGCAGCGTCGCAACGCACCCCCGCCGCTTAGCATACGGTGCCAAACCGCCGCAAACGCGCTCCTGACCTAATGCACCGTCACCGTCAGCCCGAACCCCTCCAACTGCGCTTTTCTTGCGTTCATCAACTCATCAGTCGGCGGCGTAATCTCCACGACATGCCCGCCCGCCAAATCGGGCGTTCGCCCTAACCGCTCCCACTTCACGACACCGAGGTTGTGGTACGGCAGCAGTTGCACGGACGTTACCGCGTCGCCGAGCGACGCGATGAACGCGCCGTACCGCTCGAACATCTCGACCGAGTCGTTGTACAGCGTCATTACGGGTATGCGGATCTGCATCTTGCCGCCCGCGCGCGCGATTTTCACGGCGTTTTCGAGGATAAGCTCGTTCGGCACGCCCGTACCCTGACGGTGCAGGTCGGAATCCATGTTTTTCAGGTCGTACAGGAACAGTTCGGTGTACGGCAGGACGCGCTCAATCGTCTCGAACGGCGCGTGTCCCGTCGTGTCGACGGCGGTGTGAATGCCCGCATCCTTGCAGCGGCGCAGGAACTCGACCGCGAAGTCCGCCTGATACAGGCACTCGCCGCCCGACAGCGTGACGCCGCCGCCCGAAGTGTCGAAAAACGGCTTGTCGCGCAGCACACGCTCCATGAGTCGGTCGACGGTGTAGTCCTCGCCGCACAGGTACAGCGCGCGGGACGGACACGCGCGGGCGCAGTCGCCGCAGTCGTCGCACAGCGCGCGGTCGACCGCGACTTTGCCGTCCGACTCGGTTATCGCGCCGTGCGGACAGACGGTCAGGCACCGTCCGCATTGCTCAACACCGACGCACTTGAGTGCCATCCAGTTCAGCTCTGCGGGGAACCGCTGCGACTCGGGCGAGTGGCACCACAGACACCGCAGCGGACAGCCTTTCATGAAGCACGTCAGGCGGATACCCGGTCCGTCGTGAACCGAGAACCCCTGTATATCGTAAAATTTCCCTGTGATTTCAGACATTGCGGGTACACTCCTATGTTTTGATTGCAATTCATTGCGCGTCGTGATATACTGCGAAAAAACGAAAGGATAAAATCGTGGACAGACTTTACAAACTCGCCGAGGGGCTTAACAGACGCTATCCGAACGGTAATGCTCCGTACCAAATCGCGACCCGACTTGCGGAGGAGTGCGGGGAGGTGGCAAGCGAGGTCAACCACTTCGAGGGCAGCGGCATAAAGCATCTGAAAGGCGCGCCGAGTAAGGAAAATATGGCGGGCGAACTGAAAAACGTCATGTCGTGCGTAATGCAGCTCGCGATTTACTATGGTGTGCAGGAAGAGTTGGAGCGGTCAATTGATGCGTCGCTCAACCTGCTGAGAAGTCAGGGGCTAATCGATTGACGACTACACCGCGCGCCGTTTCCCCGTCACGCTTTCAAGCTCGATTTTGTACACCGATGTGTGATCCAACACCGCGCCGTCGTACTCGAAGCCGTCGAAACCGCAATGCGTCAGCAGCAGATCAAGCCCGTGCGCCGCGTCGTCGCCCGTGACGAGGACTGCGGTGCCGTAACCGATCACGCTCTCGTACTCGGTCGTGACGCTTGCGGGAACCTCGGCGTAACCGTGAAAAATGTCCGCCTCGACGCACACGCGGTTGTCGCGCGCGATGAGATCGTGCTTCAACCCCACGGTCGAGCCGTGAATGTACAGCGTGATCCGTCCGCCCGCAGTCTCCATGCCGAACGACAGCGGCACAATGTACGGGTACGGCTCGTCGTGCAGCCCGAGACGTATCGTGTCCGAGCGGTACAGCACGTCCGCGATGTCCGCAAAATCTGTGATCTCCCTGTCACTTCGGCGCATGGGCGTGACCTCCTGATGATTTTACTGTTAATGTGAATTATGAGTTGCGGCGTTTCGTCCTCGTAGGGGGCGATGTCCTCATCGCCCCTCGTTTTCCCCGTCATTCAGAATGTCTTTCCCCGTCATTCAGAGCGAAGCGAAGAATCTCATCGCGCGACTTGCATCGCAGACTGCCGCACATTGACGTGTTTTTGGGTCTTGGTTCCCGCTCACGTTTCTCGGTCTGTGTAGGGGCGACCCTATGTGGTCGCCCTGTTGCGGTATGCTAAGCACCTCTATTATATCACACTCAATACGGGTTTCCAACACAAAATTGCATTTTACTCACGGCTACCGCATTTACTTTTTTCCGCGTTCCAACTCCCGTCATTGCGAGCGCACGAAGCAATCCAGTCCCCCCGTTTCCCCGTCCAACCCCATGTTTTACGGGGGCGGGACGTGGGTTGCGGGATTTTGGATTGCTTCGCGCGGCTCGCATGGAGCCCGCAGGCGAACATACAAAGCGCAACCGCGCATAGCGCGGCACTTAGCGCGGCGGAATGACGAGTGAAAAAGAAAATGCGGTAGCCGTAGCATTTCACTTGACACACACCGTCAAAAATGATATCATCTGCACCGTCGCCTTTGAAAAATCGAAGCGACACGGAGGTGAGCATGGCTGAGCGCGAAATTTGGGACGCTTACGACGAGAACGGCGAACTACTCGGCGTTGAGCTGTATCGCGGTGAGCCGATCCCCGACGGCATGTACCACATCGTCGTCGAGGTGGTGACGTTCACGACGGACGGCGAGGTGCTTGTCACACAGCGTGACCCCGACAAGGTGTTCCCGCTGAAATGGGAGATCACGGGCGGCTCAAAGCTGAAAGGCGAGTCTCCGATACAGGGCGCGTTGCGCGAACTCGCCGAGGAGACGGGTATCACCGCGCGCGAGGGTGATCTGCGGCTCGTGTACATTTTGCGCGGCGAACGCTGGTTTTACCACTGCTACGCGATAATCGTGGACAGAGTCGAAACCGTGATAAAACTGCAACAGGGCGAGACGGTGGACTACCGCTGGCTGCCGTATGAAGAATTCAAGCGTTTCGTGCAGTCGGACGATTACGCGCCGCCGCTCCGCGACAGATTCAACGCGCATGTCGAGTTGTTTGACGCGGTAGCGCGCGATGCGGCGGGTCAAACGGCACACGACATTCACGCTGACCAAAAAATCACGCTGGAAACAGCGCATTTCCTGTTTACGTACCCACCCGACGAGACTGTCGCCGCGCGTGAAATCGTGTCGGTGCTCGAAGCGAATTACGCGCGCATTGCGGCGAACCTGTCGCATGCGCCGGACTTCAAGCCGACCATTATTCTGCACGCGGACGTGCCGACGTTCCACCGTACGATCGGGCGCGACGACGCCCCCGATTGGGTGTGCGGCACCACGAACGAGACGGAGATTCAACTCGCACTGCACTGCGATAACGACATTTTATCCGTCGCCGTACACGAGTTGACGCACATCATTTCCGACGGCATCAACAGCCGCGTCCCCGTTTTTCTCGCCGAGGGTATCGCGGCTTTTGAGGCGGGTCAAAACCAAGTCGACGCAGTGTATAATCTCGGCGAGTACCCCACTGCGGCGGAGCTTTTTGCGGCGGAATACGACGGCGATTACCTGTACGAGTTCGCGTATTCCTTCGTGCGGTTCGTCGTCGAAACCGAGGGCTACGCGCGGGTTATCGCGCTGTTGAAAACGGATTATGAAAGCCCTGAGTTCGATATCGGCGATATCGAGCGTCTCTGTGACGCGTGGCTTGCGACACTGAGAGATCGGACGTAGCGGGGGCGCGACATCGCGGCTCAAACTTCGCTTGAATAATTCTCGCATTTCTTGTTATTGCATTCTCCTCGCGGACGTGGTATCGTATACACAACGGATCCGCACATCACAAAGCAAAGGAGACGGCAATGAACATACAAATCGGAGACAACCTGAAACGACTGCGCCGACTGCGCGGTGTGACGCAGGAGGAACTCGCGGGCGCGCTCGGTACGTCACCGCAATCGGTGTCGAACTGGGAGCGCGGCGACTGTTACCCCGACATGGAACTCGTGCCACGCATCGCGGGGTATTTCGACGTGACGCTTGACGACCTGTTCGGTATGGCTGATCTGCGCAGCGACGCGCGCATCGCGGAGACGCAGAAGCGCGTCGAAGCGATATTCGGCGAACCTGACAGTTCTCGCCGTGTAGCCGAGTTGTGGCGCGAGCTTGCGTACGATATGCCGAACAATTACACTGTGCAAATCGCCCTCGCGCGCAGTCTGCTCATGTTCGGCATGACATTTGAGGAGACGGAGGCGAACGGCAGAGAGGTTGCCTCCGTGTTGGAGCGTATGCTCGAAAAATGCACGGACAGCGTGCTCCGCAACACCGCCGACTCGATTCTCGTCCGCGCGTACTCGATGAGCGGCGACACGAAAAAGGCGATCGAGCAGTCGAAACGGCTGTCAAACGCGTCGGACGGCTACGAGAACGCGATGAACTTTCTAATCAACTTCGACAAGAATTATCGAGACGTCGAGGGATTTGAGGACACCGCAAATCTGCTGCACCGCCACGCCAACAATCTCGCACTACTGCTCTGGGGTACGATTTCGACGCTGCGCGGTACGACAGGCAGCGTCGCGGGGCTTGAACCCGTCAACTACCTCGCGGGCGAGACGTATGACGAGTTGGTGCAGGCGTATGAAGAGATGTGCGATAAGCTGAGTTTCATGAACGCGCTGATAACGGCGCGGCTCAACAACACCCGCGCGATTTTCAACGACGACGGCTCGTTCGAGATACAACTGGGGGAGTAACGGGGGGTGCGGGAATTTCGCGTTGTGCGGGGATGTTCGGTTTGGAATTGTAAAAGGCAATAATCATAACGCCTAACCGTGTCGGTTAGGCGTTATGATTTGGATTTGTTTGGAATATGTTTGGCGGAGCACTTAATATGCGCTTAGATGTGAGAAATAACACAACAACCTCGCGCCGCTAACCCACGTACATCACCCGCGCCGTCACCGCCGCCACAACAAACCCCACAAAATCCGCGACCAGCGCGGCGGGTATCGCGTAGCGCGTGCGCTTGATGTGCAGCGCGCCGAAGTAGACCGCTATCGTGTAAAACGTCGTCTCGGTTGAGCCGAGCATGATCGCCGCCGTGCGCCCGATCAGCGAATCCGCGCCGTATTTGCCCATGATCTCCGACCCGACGGCGAGCGCGCCCGAGCCTGATATCGGGCGTATCAGTATCAGCGGCGCAGTCTCGGGCGGTAGTCCGAAGAACCGAAACGCGGGCGCGAGAACGACCGCGAGAGCGTCCATCGCGCCCGACGCGCGCAGCATGTACACCGCCGACAGCAGCGCGATGAGTGCGGGCAGAATCTTGGCGATCACGGACAAGCCCTCGGTCGCGCCCGTGGTCATCGCCGCGAACACGTCCTCTTTTTTGCGCAACGCCGCACCCGCCGCGAGCAGAATCACGAGCGGAATTATCAGCGCGGAGACCGTGTTTATGCCGATATTCTTCATCGCCACAGTCTCCGCAGCAGTTTTGCGGCGCAGATACCCGCCGTCACCGACGCGATTGACGTGACCCACACGGCGGGCAGAATGTCGAACGGCGCGGCGGAACCGAGAGAACTCCGCACGGCGGCGACGGTCGACGGTATCAACTGAATCGACGCGGTGTTCATCACGACGAGCATACACATATCGTCCGTCGCGACGCCTGCCGCCGCGTCGCGCGAGAACGCCGTCGCCGCGCGAATACCGAGCGGTGTCGCGGCGTTGCCGAGACCGAGCAGGTTCGCGGATACGTTCGCGGACACGGACGTGAGCGCGTCGGCGTTGTGACGCGTCGACGGAAACAGCCGCGTCAAAATCGGGCGCAGGAGCCGCGACAGTCCGTCCGCGAGACCGCCGCGCCGCATGACCTCCATCACGCCGCACCACAGACACGTCGGTCCCAAAATCTCAATCGCGAGCTTGACCGCCGCCGTCGCCCCGTCGAGCGCGGCTTTGCCGACCTCCGCCGACGTACCCGCGAACAGCGAGAAAACGAGCGAGAACAGCACAATCCCGATCCAAATAAACGCCATCGCCATGTTGCACCGCCTACATTGTAATTGGTACAGCCTATGCGGACAGGCGCGCGAACATGAGTTTTATCGGTTGCGCAAGTCTTTGATGATTGCCGCCACGTTGGAAAGCTGTTCGGGCGACAGGGCTTTCAAATTTGCGATTATCTCGTTCAGAATTTTCGGGTCCGCCGCTTCCGTGTCGAAAAAGTCTTTGGGCGCAATGCCGAGATACTCGCATATATACAGGAAAACCGTCATTGACGGCAACGTCCTGCGATTTTCGATTTTATTAATGTAACTCTCGCTTTGCCCCAAGGACAAACTCATGTCACGTGCGGAACAACCCTTTTGTGTGCGCAACTGCGTCAAACGCGCTGCAATGAAATCATCGTCCATTCGCGAATCCCCCAATCGAGAAGAAGTGTTGCGTATAATTATAAGCCACACAAAAGCGATTACAGGGATAATGGGGATATGTTTTGCTTGACACATGGAATATGAAGATGTATAATTGCGATTATGCATAGTAAAAGACTCTATCAGCGAGGTAAATGTCATGTCGGACTACAAGTCGATGTATCTCACGCTGTTCAACCGAGTAACGGATGCGATTGAAACGCTTCAACAGGCGCAGCGCGCCGCGGAAGAGCTGTATATTTCGGGTAGCGATACCGAGGACGCGTCGGAGGACAACGGATATAGCGGTGAGGACATAGAACGTCAAACAGAAAACGCCAATCCGAGATAAACTCGGATTGGCGTATCGCCCGCTATACCTCAGCGTCCGTTGTGTGCATGTTTGCACTGTTACCGCATTTACTGATCGCACACACAAATCCCCCGTCATTGCGAGCGCACGAAGCAATCCAGCCCCCGCAGCTCACGTCCAACCCCTCGCTTCTCGGGGGCAAGACGAGGAAACGGGGGGTCTGGATTGCTTCGCGCGGCTCGCAATGACAATTGTTCGATGAAAAAAGCAAATGCGGTATCGCTCTCTATACCTCAGCGTCCGTTGTCGGATACAACGCGTGAACAGCGTCGATCAACTCGGAAAACGCCTTGCCGTCGTATTGATTCAAGCCCTCCCATTTTGAGTGGGTCACTATTTTGCCCTCGTCATTAAGCTCGAACAATGCATCAAGATCGCCCACGATATAATACGAGCCCAAAGTCGGATTGAAGCTCAGCGGCAACAGATACACGCCGCCCGTGCGGAGCAGGTTGTTCGGTTCGTCCATCGTGCACCCGCCCATCAGCTCCTGACGGATAAGAACCCTACTGCCCGTCGAGACCGTGTGGTCGTCCCATTGGCGCGTTGTAATTGAGCCGCCGATAATTTCCGCGTATGCGGCAATCGCCGTCTGCATATTGTCGCCGTCCCGCGCTGTTTCGTGAACATTGGGGACAACCACCCACACATCGGTATACTTGACGAAATCGGCAAGCGTAGGAAAAACAATACGGTCTGCAATCGTGTCACCGCTCACCTGTCCGCTGAGGACGTAGTTCTCGGTCGGCAGACCTCGCCATTCGTCGGGCATGGTGTAACACGCTTCGCTGTCATCTCCCGCGTCAATCGTTATGGCGGGCGGCGGGTTTTCTACGCTCGGTGTTTCGTTGTTCAGAATCTTCGGCAGACCGATGGCGGTTGCGATAACAAGGCAGGCGGCGATAGGGGCAATCCATCTCAGCCGCGGTGCGAATATCTTATGCCGCGGGTGCGCCTTTGGAGCCGCGCGGTCTATGAGTTCTTCGTCTATTCCCCCGATTGCGCGCAATAGTTGTGTGTTTTTCATAGAAGTCCCTCGCTTTCAAGATTTTGTTTGAGCCGCCCGCGCATACGAAACAGCAGCGACGTTATTTTGTTCGCGCTGTACCCGTACTCCGCGGCAATCTCTTTGACGGACAGGAGATACCAGTAACGCTTGATGAACACATCCGCGTTTTCGGAAGGCTCACCGCGCAGGAAATCGTTGATAACCTTTGTGATCTCTCCCTCATCTTCCGTTTGCGGCGCGGGAATTTCGGCGAGTTCGTCAAGGGCGACCTCCGTCACGCCGCCGCCGCGCTTTTGCGAATGTGCCGCCTCGTAGCGGTCAAGGGCGATATTGCGCGTGATTTTACTGAGAAACGCTTTTAACCGCGTCGGTCTGGCGGGAGGAATCGCGTTCCACGCCCTCAGCCACGTCTCATTGACACATTCCTCAGCGTCGCCGCCGCTGCGCAATATGTTGTCGGCGATTTTGCGGCAGTACGCGCCGTATTGCTTCGCCACAGCGGTCAGAGCGTCCTCCGAACGCTGCCAAAGCAGGTCAACGATTGTGTTGTCGTCCATAACAAACCTCCTAACGGAAAATTCCCGCCTTACCTATAAAGACGGGAAATTTCGCGCTGTATTGCGCGGAACGCAAATATTTTCAGGCTTCAAGCGTTATGCTTCCCTTGTGTGCCATAGCTCGTCCTCATCATTTTTGCAATCTCGCTTCTCGCGCCCGCAATTGCGCGGACAGCGGTCTGTTGCTCGTCACGGTTTATCGGCGTTGTAATGCGTTTGAATATTGCGCACATCGGCACTTCGTCTCGGTCAAACGCCCTGACGCTCGCCTCAATCATCGCGGCGGCGGTCACGTCCGTAAAGTCTACGCGATAGCCCGCGACAAGTGAGAGATACTCAATAAATAATCGCTGTGAGCGTCCGTTGCCCTCTCGAAACGGGTGCAGGACGTTGATTTCGCTCAGGTAATATGCCAGCCGTTCAGGTATATGCTCGGGAGGTGTTCCCAACAGATAATTCTCCGCTTTCAGCTTGCCGAAAAGCTCCGCGCCGTAAACGTCAAGCACACCACAATTGCAAAACGGATTGCCTTTCGCAATATTCACTGTTCTGAGTTTCCCCGCCCACTCGAAAATGTCGCCGAAAAGATAGCGGTGAATATCGCACAGATGCTTGAAGTCAAGTTTGCCTCGAATCGGTGTTCTCTCCGCTTCGAGAACCCTAACCGCCGCTATCTCACGTTCCGCTGCGCGAAGCGCGTTCGCGTCAATGATGCCGAGCTTATTACGCAGGACATTTGAGTTTTCGTAGCAATAGCGAATGTCCCAATCGTAGCTATATTCGTACTCGTCCGACATTTTCACTTCTCCTGTGCTTTGCTACAAGTCGTTGCACCATTTCATCAGCGGTCACTTCACCGCTCAGCACGAGCCGCAACCGTTCCTTGTCCTCGTCCGTAAGCGGCATGCCCTCAATAGCCATTGTGCCGTCGACCTCGCCGATTAAGCGTTCAACATCGCGGGTCAAAACGCTCGAATTGCGCTGTTGTTTTGCGGCTTTTGTCCTGCCGTCAAGCGGTTTTGATGTCCCGCAGGGGATAACCCACATATCGTTGCCGAGACGCTCCGCACCGCTGACGCGTCCGTTACCGCACAGCACCTGAACACGCCGCTGCGAAATGCCCCAAAGCTCCGCAGCTTCCCTTGCTGTCATCAAGTCCATTACGAATCCTCGCTTTCGCAACTATATTATCTATTATACATCTAACCTGCGAACAATGCAAGCGTTATTGAGAATTTGGTGTGGACATGTCGCATTGAAAATATGCGATACTATAATTGCGGATTCGCGTAGTCGTAGGGGCGGGTCTTGACCCGCCCGTTGTCCGCATGGCACAGCATCGGGTCGGTCAAGACCGACTCCTACAAAAGGTTCGCTCATAACCAATCCGTCAATGCAATTTGTCCACACCCTGAGAATTATCAAGACGATGCGGACATCGCCCATATTATGAGCGTGTCCGCGCTTCACCTTATGTTACCCGCTTACGGTTTCAGTTCGACTATCTCGTTCTCGCCTATCGCCAACTCCGACTTCACCCAGACACGCTTGCCGCTCTCGATGAAGCCACGCACAGCGGTCTGCGGGAAAATCCATGTGTGGTGGCCGATGTGCGTACCGGGTTGCGACGTGCAGTTCGCGCCGAGACGCGACGAGTCGCCGAGGATCAGCCCGAAATAGTCGCTACCGAGGTCGATCTTCTCGCCGTTCAGTTTCAGCGACACCGCCGACTGGTCAAATTTGCGGTTGCCCGTGATCACGCCCGAGCCGATGCGCGCCGACACGCCGAGAATCGAGTCGCCGACGAACGACAGGCTCGCGACTTTCGCCCCGGGGAACAGTATGCTCGCCTTGACCTCGCTGCCGTGACCGACACTCGCGCCGTCACCGAGAACCGTGTACGGTCGCACGTACGCGTGCGGCGCGATCTCGACGTTCGCGCCGATCCAGACAGGGTGCTTTATCACCGCGAATTCGCCGATCTTCGCGCTCGGGTCGACGTAACCGTCGGGGAAATGTTCGCGCAGGAACGGTTTGAGTTGTGCCAGCAATTCATGCGGCGACGAGACGCCCGCAAGCAGTTCGGGCAACGGAAAACGGTCGAGATGTTCAAAATAGTATGAGAGTTTGAGAGACATGGCTTCTCCGATCAGCGTTGTATTTTGCTCATTATATACCACAACCGCGCGAAATGCAACCTCCGCAAAAATTTTCAGAAATTGCGGAAAAGGTCTTTACAAAACGAAAATCTGTGTTATAATAAAGTGGCTTTGTGAGTTTACGAACTTAGCAACTCTTTATGCAACAGCATAGTCGCACTTTGCGAGGAACGAGCTTAGTGCGAGTGCTGTGGCGCAATATCGGGGTGCCATAGTTGTGCGCACAGATACGGGCTCGTAGCTCAGCTGGGAGAGCGCCGCGTTCGCAACGCGGAGGTCGAGAGTTCGATCCTCTTCGGGTCCACCAAACAGTGTAAACTGAACAATACCACCGCAAAAAGTCCGCTGAATCAGCGGGCTTTTTTGCGTTTACCGATATGCCGAATTTCGGCTTGACCAAACGACAATTCCCTACCGTACCTCCTGCACTCTCCCCATCTTCAAAATCAATTCCGGTACGTTGTGAACGCCCTTTTTCGAGTATATGGATTTTTTGTGAGAGCTTACCGTGTACGGAGAGATATGCAGCTTGGCGGCAATCTGTTTGTAGTTCAGACCCAACATCAATTCCTGCGCTATCTGACGCTCGCGTTCCGTCAAGTCGTCGTCGGGGTGTCCGCGGACCTCATCGAGAAGAATGACGACGGAGTCCGCCACAGGCACATCTTCCGCGAGGACTTCGCCGATTTTCGCAGCTTCCTTTGCGGCTTCGATCAATTCCGCCGCGCGCTCGTGGCTGATGAGCGGCTTGCCGTGGAACGCGTACAGCAGGTACGGTTCCAGTATCAAATAGATGATTACACACGCCACGGCAATGACGAGGTAGACCATACACAGTGCGGGCGCGCTGTTGCGGAACACGTCCAACAGAGCGGCGTGTATCAGCACCGTGATAAACGCCACGCCGATAATGCCGGGGGCGATAAACTTCGACGGATACTGTTTCGCCATGAGAACGCCGAGCAGCGGGTTGATCCAGCACGCCATACTGCCCACGCCCAACAGCACACAGGCGGCAAGTGACAGCGCGGGGACGTGCAGCGATGCAACCGCCAGAACGAAACCCATAGCTCCAATGGCGATATATACCGAGAAAACATTAAACGGTACAATGCCGAAGTGTTTCCACAGCAGGTACAGGATAATCCCCGCAACCCCGCCCGACAGATAAAACACCGATACGCCGTGCGCAAAGCCCTCTGCCACGGCGGTGCCGAACAGAATCGCGAAACAGCTTGTAGCCGTCCACAGGAATATCCCCGCGAACAGTTTTTTCGGCGCGATCAGTCCGTCCGACTTTTTGACCGAGCGCGTCCACACGTTGCGGGGGAGTTTGAAAAAGAACATCACCATGAGTGTGAGGGCGATAACCGTAAATAACCGAAACGCCGTAAAGGGTATCTGTACAAAATCGTTGTGCAGTATGGCGACAAGACCGTTCGCCACGCCGTACGCCACCGCCAGATGCAGGACGGCGGTTTTTTCGGTGAACAGTCCCACGATTATGGAGGTTTCAAAACCCGTCATCAGGCAGCAGCAAAAATACTGAACATACAGCGTTATCACCAGCGTTTCCGCCGATAACGGCAAAAACAGCGCGAGCGCGGACACGAGCGCGACGCTCGCGGTTATGCGTTCCAGCCACACCACAAGGCGCGGAATAAACAGCATAACGAGGATTGAAAGTATGTACCCCGCCGCGATAATCAGCGTAATATCGTCGATATTCACGGGGAGCGGCGTTCGTCCGTCCACCGACAGCGTTTGTCCCGAAAAATAGACCATTCCTATCTGCCACGCCGCGAACATGGCGAAGCATAACAGCCACGGCAGACGCAGATTCAGCCGCTTGCTCTCGTTTTCACTCAAAATGGACAGTTCGGACATGTCTCGCACTCCTTACAACCATGATATTTCACAAAATTATAATAACATATTACTCAAAGTAAATCAACACATATTTCGGGGAAGTGAATCGAATAACGCGTTTGTTTTTCAACCCAAACCGTCATTGCGAGCCGCGCGAAGCAATCCGGACCCCCGTTTCTCCGTCCTGCTCCGTGAAAATGCGGAATTTGGACGAAAGCAACGGAGATTGCCGCGCCATTTTGCGAAATGGCTCGCAATGACGGGAGTTGGAACGCGGAAAAAGTAAATGCGGTAGCGTTGTCGTAGGGGCGGGTCTTGACCCGCCCTTTGTCCGTGTGACGCGGGATTCGGCGAAATTCACGCGCAGCCCGTGTTGAAAGTTGGAATATTGTGCTGAAATTCGTAAAAATACCCTATATAGGGTATGCGGAAAATGCTGCGAGTCGCTAAAATGTAAGCGGTGAGGTTCCTTTAAGGTGAGAAACCGCCGCTGAAACTGTGAAAAGGAGGTCAGTCGCGCTGAATAAGAGGTACCGATGTCACAGACGGAAAACAGCTATGAAAAGAGGTGCGTTATGAAATGAAAAACATTTATGATACGGCGTTTGCAAAACAAACGGAGCTTGACGAGCCGAACATGACCTACATCGCCCGCTGTGCCGTGTGCGGCAAATCCCGCACTATAAAGAAGAAATTATTTTGCAGCAATGACAAAACCCTCTCCGAACTGCGGTTGCGCTTTAACTACTGCCAGACCTGCGGACGCTGGATATGCAACGACTGCTACTTGGTGGACGACGGGAACGGCAACGCGATGGCGATCTGCCCCGACTGTGCCAAAGAGCGCGGTATTACGGGCGTGACCAACGCGCAGTTTGACGCGCTTTGGCCTGAGATACGCCGCCGCAGGAGAGAGCGAAACAACGCGAGGGAACGACCGAGGTCGGAACATACGGGCGGCGAAGAGCCGCAGGTATAGAAATTACAACCGCTACAACATATTTTTTATAGGAGGATCCATACCATGGCAAACGATCTGTTCGGAGGACTCGGCAATCTCGGAGGGCTGGGCAACATCTTGGGCGGCATCGCAAAGAGCGTCGTCCCCAAAGACACACCCGAGGGCAAACTGCTGAACGCGCAGAGCGATCTCGCGGACTTGCAGAAACAGGAGCGCGAACTGCTGCTGGACATCGGCAAGCAAGCCTATGAGCAAAACCCGTCCGCATGGCCGCAGGACAGCAAGTTGAAACTGATTCGCCAGAACATCTCCGCGGCTCAGGCGACGTTAGACGAAGCGTCGGCAGCGCAGAAGCAAGCGGAAGCGGAAAAAGCCGCCGAGGACGCAAAAGGACGCTGCCCCGAATGCGGACACAAGAACCCCGAGGGCGTGAAGTTCTGTCAGGAGTGCGGTACGCCGCTCGCTTCTTCCGCACCAAAGCATTGTACATCGTGCGGGGCTGAGCTTGCGCCCGGTACGCGCTTCTGCGGCGGGTGCGGCGCACGGCAGGAGGTGTAGACATGGCATTTTGTACCGAGTGCGGCACGAACGTACCCGAGGGGATACGGTTCTGCACCGAATGTGGCAAGGAGATGACCCCGTCGGCGCAACCTGAGCAGGTTGTCGCGGCAACGTCGACCATTCCCGAGCGGCAGACCCCGCCGCCCGTTCAACCAACGCCGCCGAGACCGCAAACCGCGTATCAACCGCCGACGCAACCCGTGTACGCGGCTCAGGGCGGCAATCCGCCGCCGAAGGGCAGCAAATACGCGGTCATGGGTACGTTGGCGTACATAGGGCATTGTATCCTGTTCGGTATACCCATCGTGGGCTTTGTACTCGCAATAATATGGTCGTTTTCAAGCAAAATCAACCATAATCGCCGCAATCTCGCACGCGCCGTGCTGATACTCACGGTCATCGGGATCATCGCGGGGATACTCATCGCAATCGCGGCGACGGCGTGGATAAACAGCCTGCTCGACTATCTGCGGGAAAACGTGGACGGGCAGTTCGGCAGTTGGAAAGACATACTCGACTGGCTCAAGAACTTGGGCGACCAACTGCCGAATATACCTACCCGATAAAGGGCAAACAACTAATCAAATTTTTGGAGGACTTATCTCGTGAAAAAGATTATCGTACTCGCGCTCGTTCTCGTGCTGGCACTCTCTCTGCTCACCGCTTGCGGCGGCAAGGACAACGGCGGCGGTTCCGCAACACCGCCCGCGAGCAACAATACCCCTGACAATGGCGGCGGCAACGCAAACGCAGATGATAAATGGCCCGACAACGAATACACACAGCAGTTACCCAAGCCGACATTTACCATCAGCAGCAGTTCCGCATATTCGGGCGGCGGCTACATTTTCACATGTAAAGAGGCGACTTTCGATGAATGTAAAGCCTATGTCGAGACACTGAAATCAAGCGGATTTACCATTGATGAGGGCGGCGGTGTCCTCGGTTCCGAGATTTCGTGGAACGCGAAAAACGCCGACGGCTACAAAGTGCTGGTCAATGCCTTTGACGGCAACTATGACTACCCGACAATCCAAATCACAAAGCCATAACTAAATTAATTTTTGGAGGACTTATCTCGTGAAAAAGATCATCACACTCGCGCTCGTTCTCGTAATGGCACTCTCCCTGCTCTCCTCTTGCGGCGGCAAGGATAGCGGCGGCACGGGCTCAAACGGCGGCAACGGCAACAACACCCCCGGTAATTCGCAGGGAAGCAACGGCGGCGATGATGTCGGGTACCACGGCGGCGGTGAATACAAGGGACACACAATCCTGTCCGATTACGCGAATGTCGGCGGTGATTTGGACATGCTGCACCGTTTCGGGCTGACCGACGACGTTATATTCCCGCCCGAGGCAATGGGCATCACGCGCTATCTTGAGGATCCGTACAGCGACGCTTTTGTCCGCACAGAGTACGGTTTTGAGGTTCCCGACGAGCCGACAAATGACGAGTTCAAGGAGTACAGCCGCAAAATTTACGAGGCTCTGCTCAACCTGTCCGACGACGGGAAACTGTATCTCTGGTACGGCGGCGATTGGAGCACGACCGACGACGACGGCTACATGATAGTCGAGAGTTTCGGCGACATAATCGGCAACGCGATGTTCTCAACGTGGCACAGTTTCAGCATGATGTACGACAACAGACCGTGGCTCGTGGATATTTCCACCGAGGAGACCTCCGCACCGTACTCGCACTGGGAGTATCAAATCGACATCTCAACAGCGTTTACGGACGCGTTTTCACCGATTGTTGAGGGCGAACACACGCCCGAACCCGAGCCGTTTGTGGACTCGTACATACCCGAAGCGGACGTGGTGGGCAGGACGACTGAGGGTCAGCGGCTCGTGATCTACGACAACATGACCACCCCCGGCAAGGACTACAACTTCTACGCCGAGCGCATCTATTACGTGTACATCTTTGACGCGGCGGGTACGGAAATCGGATTCTACACCTACTATTTCTATGACAACGCCGCAACGTACGAACAGGGTCTTGCGAAAAATCTCGCCGACGACCTCTGGGAACAGCCGCCGTATATCGCGAGCGCGTTGAGCCTGTACATCTGCGAGGGCGGAAAGCCGTTCTTTACCCACTTTGACAGCTATCAGGAAGCGTATAACGACTACAAGACACGCGGTGATTTCTATGTAATCGTCGATTAACGAAAAACAGATAAAGGAGATTTTGCAATGAAAAAACTGATAGTAATCGCACTTGCGTTGGTGCTTCTGCTCGCCCTGCTCACAGCTTGCGGCGGCAAGGATAATGGCGGCACAGGCTCTGACGGCGGAGACAACACAACCCCGCCCGCTTCGCAGGGCGGCAATAACAATACAGCGAAAGAATGGCCGAACAACAAGTACACCGAAGGGCTGCCAAAACCGAGCGGCGAAATTCTCGATGTTGCCGTTGCTGACAAATACGGTTATACAACGGTAGATATGAAGTGGACGAAAGAAGAAGCACAGACCTACGGGGAAGCTCTTACATCGGCAGGTGTTCCGGGAATAGGTCAAATGGGCGCAACACAATATGTATTCAATCGTAATATGGGCAGTGATGCAGACCCATATTTCAACGGTTATCTTGTTGAGATAAAGCCATATGATGACTGTTATCGTATCAGCATTTCTGTGCGGGAAGAATAGACAAGGAAACAGGCGGGGCGGTTCGCGCCGTCCTGATGACCAATCCGATAAAACAAAAATTATTATATAAGGAGAAACTATCATGGCATTTTGCGGACATTGCGGGACACAGGCGGCCGACGGGGTGAAATTCTGCCCGTCATGCGGTAAAGAGATCGCGGCGGCTCCCGCGCAACAGACACAACCCCAACAGCAGTATCAACAGGCGACGTACAGCAACGACGCGTCGCAAAACAAGGTGATGGCGATCCTGTCCTACATCATCTTCTTCATTCCGCTGCTCACGGGCGACCACAAGAAAAGCCCGTTCGTCAAGTTCCACGCCAATCAAGGCACGGTGCTGGCGATTGTGGCGATTGCCTACTCCATCGTCAGCGCGATTTTGCGGGCGATCGTCAAGGTTCCCGTCAAAATCTACGGCATCTCGACGGGCGTGTCCTACACGCCGCTCTGGTTCTCGACCATTCTGTGGCTGATCAGCCTGCCGATTGCGGCGGCCTGCATCTACGGCATTTACAACGCCGCGACGGGCAAGACAAAAGAGCTGCCCGTCATCGGAAAGTTCACGATTATCAAATAAAGCGCGTTCCCCCTCTCCCGCAAAGCCGCAAGGCTTTGCGGGAGAGGGGGAACAACGAATTGCGGCGAATGTCCGCTGACAGCGGGCATAGCGAAAGGAGTATGTGACACATGGCTACATACAAAGTCCCCTGTATGCATTGCGGGGAACCCGTAGAGCGCGACGCGCACAACTGTCCCAAATGCGGGAGCCGTTCCCCGTTCGGCTATCAATGTCCGACGTGTCTGAAACCCATTGAGCGCGGCAATGTCGTATGCTCGGGGTGCGGCAGACCGCTGACCACGACTTGCCCGTATTGCGGCGGTGCGACGTTTGCGGGCGGTGAGCGATGCGACACCTGCGGGCAGACGTTGATGATAC
>JAISJJ010000151.1 GCA_031261585.1 Oscillospiraceae bacterium | reverse complement strand
ATGTACCCGTTATCGCGTCGGGCGGCGCGGGCGGTATCGCGGATTTTGTGACGCTGTTCCGCACGCTGCCGAAGGTGGACGCGGGACTTGCCGCGTCGATTTTCCACTTCGGCGAGGTCACGATTCGAGGGCTGAAAGTAGAACTGCGAAACGCAGGAATAGAGGTGCGATTATGATAACAATCAGTAATATCTCAACACTCAAATTCGATGCGGCGGGACTGATCCCCGCCATCGTTCAGGACGCGCGCACGAACCGCGTCCTCACGCTCGCGTACATGAACCGCGAATCGCTCGAACTGACACTCAGCGAGGGGCGCACCGTGTTCTGGTCGCGCTCCCGCAACACGTTGTGGCGCAAGGGTGAGACGAGCGGTAACGTGCAGCGCATCGTCGATATCCAGCCCGACTGCGACGGCGATTCGCTGCTCGTTCTCGTCGAGCGCGACGGTCCCGCGTGTCACACGGGCGCAGATTCGTGTTTCGACGCGGACGGCGCGGCGGCTACGCAAAATAATACGATTCGTATTATTGACGAGCTCCACGCGCTCCTGCTCGACCGCCGCGCAAACCCGAAGGAGGGCAGCTACACGACGTATCTGTTCGACAAAGGGCTTGACAAAATCCTGAAAAAAATCGGTGAGGAGTCCACCGAGGTCATCATCGCCGCGAAGTCCGACGACCGCGCGGAGACGGTGTACGAGCTTGCGGATTTGGCGTATCACGCGCTCGTACTGATGGTCAACGCGGGCATTTCACCCGACGATGTGCGCGCTGAACTCGCGTCGCGGCATGTCGTAGACACGAAAATCAAGCAGGAGAAGATGGCAAGTGATACTGAGTAATTTTCACGCCCACACGAACTATTGCGACGGCAAGAACACGTGCGAGGAGATGGTGCAAGCCGCTATTTCTAAGGGTTTGCGCGCGTTCGGATTGTCCGAGCATTGCCACACGCCCGTGCCGATCGACAGCGGACACCCGACGTTTGAGGAACTCGCGGCGTTCGGCGACGAGGTGCGCACGCTGAAAACGAAGTATGCCGACAAAATCGAACTTTTTTACGGTATCGAGCAGGACAGCATCGGCGATTCGTCGACCGACGGCACCGATTACGTCATCGGTTCGACGCATTTCGTGAACATCGGCGGCGTGTACCGCTTCGTGGACGACGGCGCGGACGGTCAACGCGAGACGGTCGCGCGGTTCTACGGCGGCGACTGGTACGCGTTCGCGGAGGCATACTTCGCCGACGAGTCGCAGATCGTGGATATTACAAATTGTGATATTATCGGGCATTTCGACCTCATCAACAAGAACAACGAGGGCGACCGCCTGTTCGACACGTCGCACCCGCGATACCGCGCCGCCGCAATCGCGTCGATGGAGCGGATTCTCAGACGCTGCAACCTGTTCGAGGTCAACACGGGCGCGATGTACCGCGTCGGACGCACGGAGCAGTACCCGCAGACGTGGCTGCTGCGCGAGTTGCTCACGCGCGGCGGCGAGGTGATTCTGTCGAGCGACAGCCACGACACCGCAAGCATCGGGTACAAGTTCGACGAGATGGAGGACTTGTTGCGCGAAGTGGGGTTCGCGCGGCGCAAGACGCTGACGCGCGGCGGTTGGACGGACATCGAATTATAAATCAGCAAGGAGCATAGCCGTGAAAAGACGCATTTTATCCGCTGTGTGCGCGCTCGCAATCGCCGTCGCGGTTCTCGCGGGGTGCGGGAAAACGAGCAATCCCGTGCCGTCTGCGTCACCCACCGCCGCAAACGAAGTAACACCGACACCCTCGCCCACCGCAACGCTTAATCCGTCTCCAACAACAACAGCCCGCATCATTCCGTCGAGCGAATACCCCGAGTGGCAGGAAAAATATAAGGCGGAGATTGAATTGACAGCACAGCAAAATGTTGCCGAACTATTTCAATTTGTCAGTTTCCACTCTCCTTATTTCGTTGGCGAACATAACAATCGCTACGAATCAGCACCGAGCGACGCTCTGCAAATCGCGTTCTGCGACCTCGATGGCAACGGCACCGCCGAGCTACTGAAAGGTTGTTTAATTGCACCTGGCAGAGCGGTTGTCTACGAGGTTGGGACACTATTAAACGGTCAGTACATAGAGCTGCAAAGGTATATGATAGAATATTTTTATGATAATGGGATGTTCTATGGTCGGTGGGAAAACTATGAGGTTTTATACGGCATTGCCGCCGACGGAATCAGCTCGGAAATCGTGTTTGCAGGAATTGACGGTCTCGCAGATGAGGAAATTTACATTATTGATTACTACGGTAGCCACTACGAATATGACAATTATTCGGAGTATTACGATTTCAGGCTGCGAGTTTTCCCGACAAAAACTATTGATGCGCAGTTGACGTTTGTGCCTGTAATTTCGGTAGCCGACGTTAACGCGTCTTAGGGGGCAGGGAGCAGCTTATGACACCGAAATTCGTGCGCATACAGGGGCGCGAGCTTGCTTACCGCACAGGAAAGCCCGTCGGCGTGTTCGCGCTCGCGTGGCGGCTCATTCGCGACGGCGTGTTTGACGAGCGTGAGACTGAGATTTTCAACGATATTGAGCGGTGGTTCAACGAGAATCTGCCCGATCCGCCGTTTTACGCCGACGAAAACCCCGGCAAGCCTATTACATATTTCAAAACCGCGACGACGGCGCACATGCTCGACGAACTCGCGCCGATTTTGGAGCTTTTTGACCAGCACGGCTGCGCGTACGACGTAGTGTACACGAATTTCGTCGGGCGCATCGTCTACGAGGACGCGTATCAAGTCGCGGTGTACGCCGAATAGGCACAGAAATACCGCGCCGTGCCGAACGACACAGCGCGGTATCCGCAACGCTATTCCGCACCGCTCACCGTGTTCGGCGGCGTATAGTTCGGCGCGCGCGTGCTGCCTTTCAGCTCGCGCACCGCGTCGCGCGCCGTCCGCCAGCGCGTGAGCCACTCCGTCCAGCGCGGATCGGCGGTTATCGCGCTCCATGTCTCGTCGGTCACGGGCGGGTACACCCACATCGGCCAGCCGCTCGGGAACTCATCGAGGGCAGCGTCCATGCCGTCCCACGTGTCGGTGTCCACCTCTACGAGGTCGCACAGCGGCGCGGTGTAGCGGTGAACGCCCGTGCGCGCGAGTTTCACGAACTCCGTGATGTGGTACAGCGCGCGGTCAAGACACGCGAAGCCCTCGTCACTCTCGCCGCGCCGAAAGTGCAGGTGCGACAGCCACTCGTTCAGGTCGGCAAGGTCGGCGTGGTAGTAGCCGAAGTTGCCGTCGTCGATAATCAGCTCCATGAACGCAATCGCGCCGCGCACTTTGCGTATCGCGATGTCGGTGTCGGGCGCGAAATAGTCCTCGCGCATGACGAGTTGGCGCGGTATTGCGGTGCAAATCTGCGACGCGATTTCGAGCAGCAGCTTGCCGTTGCTGCGGACGCGCTCGTCGCCCCGTGACGCGTTCGCGAGTGCGACCTCGCGGCAGCCGCCAAGCGGGTCGAAACTCTCCGCGAGTTTACACGCGCGCTCGTTTTCGCCGAGTTCGCCGTAGATGTACGATAAACTGCGCTCGCATTGCCGCACGGTGGCTACGTCGTGCGACGACGAGTGCAGATACTCGAACACCTTCGCCGCTTCGCGTACCTGTTCCCCCGCAACGTCTCGCGGTGCGCGGTATAGTGCCGTCGCAAGGCACAGCAGCAGTTTTTCGTTGGCGGGAAACTCCGCAATCGCCTCACGCAGCGGCGGCAGAATCTCCGTCAACGGATGGTGACGCAGACGCTTGTCCTCCGCCGCGGCGACGATCTCGTCGATGCGCGCGTCGCGTTCGCTCTCATAGCCGAACAGCTCGTCGAGCGTCACGCCGAAGTAGTTCGCAATCGCGGGTACGATCTCGATATCGGGGTATCCGCCGCCCGACTCCCAACGCGACACCGCCTGAGCGGACACGCCGAGCGCGGCGGCAATCGTCTCCTGCGTCCGACCGTCGCGGGTGCGCAATGCGCGGATTTTGTCGCCAATGTTCACTTTCAATGTGTTACCTCCAAGATTCATCACCGGTGTGAACCCATTATATAGCCCCGCGCGCCGCCGCGCAAGCATCAATTCGTTGCGCCGATAACAAGCGACACTTGAATCCGACGGACAGGAGCCATCATGAACCCCATTCACGACTACTACAACGCATACGACGAGGACAACCGCTTCGCGTCCAACCACGGGCGCGTCGAGTTTCTCACCACGATGCGGTACATCGAGCAGTATCTGCGCCCCGATATGCGCGTGCTTGAGATCGGCGCGGGTACGGGGCGGTACAGCCACGCCCTCGCGCGTCTGGGTTACACCGTGGACGCGGTGGAGCTTGTGCGGCACAATATCGACATTTTCGAGAGCCATACAACGCCCGACGAGCGCGTTACCGTGCGTCAGGGCGACGCGCTCGACCTGTCCGAGTTCGCGGACGGCACGTACGATGTCACGCTGCTGCTCGGTCCGATGTACCATCTGTTCACGGTCGCGGACAAAGTGCGCGCGTTGTCGGAAGCGGTGCGCGTCACGAAATCGGGCGGCGTGATCTGCGTCGCGTACTGTATGACGGACGCGTCGATCCTCGACTACGGTTTCAAGCGCGGAAACGCGCTTGGGCTGCTGCAAAAACACATGATTGACGACGTGACGTTCACCGCGCACTCCGAGCCGAGCGACATTTTCGAGCTTGTGCGCCGTGAGGACATATTCGCGCTGACCAAAAACCTGCCCGTCACGCGCATGCACTACGTCGCAACGGACGGGTTCACGAAGTACATGCAACCCGAGATCGACGCGATGGACGGCGAGACGTTCGACCTTTATCTGAAATACCACTTTTTCCTGTGCGAACGCCCCGATTTCGTCGGCATAACGCACCACAGTCTCGACGTGCTGAGAAAGGACGCATAACAATGAAAGCACCCAAAATGATCATCTTCGACTACGGGCAGACGCTGTGTACGGAGTCGGGACACAGTATGCTCGCGGGGTACGAGGCGGTCATGTGCCACGCCACGGAGAACCCGCAAAACCTCACGGCGCAGCAGGTATGCGACTTCGCCACCGAGCTGTTCTTTCAGACGCGCACCGCGCAACTCTCCGCGTACGAGTTCCACCAGTTCCACTTTCAGCGGTTGTGCAACGAGTATTTGCAGCTCGAATTTGACCTCACGGAGACGGAGTTCGAGACGCTGTTATGGGACAAGGCGGCACCCGCCGCCGCAACGCCGCACATCGGCGAGCTGTTGCAATATCTGCAAAATCGCGGCATACGCACCGCCGTGATCAGCAATCTGTCCTTCTCGGGCGCGTCACTCAGAGCGCGGCTCAACCGACTGCTGCCCGACAACCGATTCGAGTTCGTCATCGCGTCGAGCGAGTACACGATACGCAAGCCGCACAAACTGCTGTTTGAACTCGCCCTGCGCAAGGCTCATCTCGACGGCGCGGACGTGTGGTACTGCGGTGACAGGGTTGAAGCGGACATCGAGGGTGCGCACAGCGCGGGAATGTACCCCGTGTGGTACACGGGCGCGGGTCTCGACGGTTTCGGCAGTAACCGCAACGACCGCGAGCCGAATTGCGAACACCTGCACATCACCGATTGGACGGAGTTTATAGAAATTTTAGAGAGTGCGACGTGATTTCTATTAAAACGCACACAATGAGGAACATTGCCGTTGCTGTTTCTCTTGTCCTTGTTATCTTTGTTCTCGCGGCGTGTCTTGCTTCAAAGCCGCAGAATGAAATCCGCACTATTGACTACCGTAGTGATGGTTTGGGCGCAACATTTGAATACCGCGTGAACATGGCGGACAACAGCTATTGGACTTGGGTCTACGCGGTTTTAGTCGACGAGACGGAGGAAAGACCGCGCGACACCGCCGCCGACAACGACGGATTCAGGTTTGTGCGCAATTTCAGCGAAGCCGAAGCTCAAACGTTTCTTACAACAATTGAAGAGGAACAACTCCTGCAATGGGAAGGCAGTTACTACAATCCCGATGTTGTTTGCGGAGAATATTGGAAGATAACAATCACTTTCAACGACGGCACTGCGAAAAACATTAGCGGTGGCGACAATTACCCCGCATCCTACGACAAAGTAATAAACGCAATTCGCGCATTGAGCGGAAAATAAGGAGAGCATCATGGACTATTCATCAGAATCCCTGCGGCTGCACGGCGTTTGGCGCGGCAAAATCGACTACGCGCCGAAAATGGCGATCACGACGCGCGACGAACTGAGCGTCGCGTACACGCCCGGCGTCGCCGCGCCGTGCCTTGCGATACAAGAAAATCCCGAGTTGTCGTACTCGCTGACGGGGCGCGGAAACCTCGTTGCGGTCATCACGGACGGCAGCGCGGTACTGGGTCTCGGCGATATCGGCCCCGAGGCGGCGATGCCCGTCATGGAGGGCAAATGCGTACTGTTCAAGGCGTTCGGCGGCGTGGACGCGGTGCCGCTGTGCGTGAGGACGCAGGACGTGGACGAGTTTGTGAACACCGTCGCGCTGCTTGCGGGCTCGTTCGGCGGTATAAATCTTGAGGATATCTCCGCGCCGCGCTGTTTTGAGATTGAGCGCAAGCTGAAAGCGCGATGCGACATACCGATTTTCCACGACGACCAGCACGGTACCGCGGTCGTCGTCCTCGCGGCGATGCTCGGCGCGCTTGAACTGACGAATCGGCAACTCGACACGACGCGCGTCGTCATTTCGGGTGCGGGCGCGGCGGGTATTGCGATTTTGAACCTGTTGCAGACGCGCGGACTGCGCGACGTGATACTGTGCGACACGCGCGGCGCGATTTACGCGGGGCGCGATAACCTCAACCCCGTGAAAGCCGAGGTAGCGGCGCGCACGAATCCGCGCAACGTGCGCGGTACGCTCGCCGATGCGCTCGTCGGCGCCGATGTGTTCATCGGCGTTTCCGCACCCGGCACCGTGACGGCGGACATGGTGCGCACGATGGCGCGCGACGCGATTCTGTTCCCGATGGCGAACCCCGTACCCGAGATCATGCCCGATATCGCACTCAGCGCGGGCGCGGCAATCGTCGGCACGGGGCGCAGCGACTTCCCGAACCAGATAAACAACGTACTCGCGTTCCCCGGTATATTCCGAGGTGCGCTCGACGTGCGCGCGCGCGACATCACGGACGCGATGAAGCTCGCCGCGGCGGACGCGCTGCACGAGCTGGCGAAACCGAACCTCTCGCCGCAGTACATTCTGCCTGAGGCGTTCGACCCGAGGGTCGGTGGTGCAGTGGCAAGTGCGGTTGCGGCGGCGGCAATTGACAATTGACAATCAGGACGGGTGTTGCGACGCGTTGCCGTAGGAGCGACCATTGGTCGCCCGTCGGGGTTATTCGCATCGCAACAGGGCGACCACGCAGGGTCCGCCCCTACACAAACCGATACACGCGCGAGAGAACCAAAACCATGACACACACCGCAGGGCGGCAGCGAAACGAGCCGCAGGGTCTTTTAATGTGACGTGACGCAGTTTTCTCGCCTCAGCGACGCAGGAACGGTTGGTTTTGGAGTGATTAGACGCAAATCCCGCAGATTCTGCCGTCCTCGGTTAAAGGAAGTTGCGGGACTGCCCACCATCGCCGCCGCTGCCGTTCTCGCGTCTCACGGTAGCGAGAAGGGCGCGGTGCGTTCCCTCCAACGGGCTTTGGTTACTTTCCCCCGACGGAAAGTAACGCCGCGCGGCGAGCGCGGACAAGCTATCGAAAAGCAGAGCATAGCCCGCGCCAAAGGCGCGTGATGAGATTCTGCAAAGGGCGGGTAGACACGCCCCTACGAGGACGATGAAAGCGAATCAATATCAAGGGGATTCTTCGCAGGCTCAGAATGACAGAATTAGCGCATGAGATTCTTCGCTTCGCTCTGAATGACAGCGCGGTGCAAACCGCAAACAAACCGTGACACGTGCGCGCGAGCCAACGTCCTGAAACGCACCGTGAAATTCCGCTCGGCGCGACTGCACCTCAAATCAAAAATGAAAATTATATTAATTCGCGGGTTTTTGGCGCATATCGCTTGAAACCCGCGATTTTCTGTGATATACTGTACTATCTTCGCGTCGAGTTCGCAGGGTGCGGTTTTGCGTCCGCAAATTGCAGAGAGGAACCGCTGAAACATGCACGTTTTGAGCAATATTTGGCTCTTTCTGTGGAGCTATATACGCACGATCGGCGTGTTCGACGTGTTTGATATCCTCATCGTCGCGTATCTCATCTACAAACTGCTCACCGTGGTACGCCGCACGAGCGCGAGCGGCGTATTTCGCGGGATTCTGCTGCTTCTCGCGGCGTTGTGGCTGTCCAGTCTGCTTAAACTGACGCTCGTCAACTACCTGCTGCGGCAGATCATTCAGATTGGCGTACTCGCGCTCATCATTCTTTTTCAACCCGAACTGCGGCGCATACTCGACACGTTCGGCAACCGCAACTGGCGGCGCATACTCGGGCGGCGTTCACTCAGCGCGGACGAGCGCACGATTGAGACGATAGTCTCCGCGTGTTGCGACCTCGCGCGCGACAAGACGGGTGCGCTCGTCGTGTTCGAGCGCAGTACGGGCTTGCGAGAATTTACGGCGTCGGGTACGGTGCTGTCGGCTGATATCACGGTTGAACTGCTGCTGAACATCTTCTTTGTGAACACGCCGCTGCACGACGGCGCGGTGCTCATCGCGGACGGGCGACTGCTCGCGGCGAGCTGTATGTTGCCGCTGTCGAGCAACTCGTCGTTGCCGCGCGATCTTGGAATGAGGCACCGCGCGGCGGTCGGCATCACCGAGCGCACGGACGCGATTGCCGTCGTGGTGTCTGAGGAGACGGGTTCGATATCCGTCGCGGAGAACGGCATGATCAAGCGGCACCTCCCGCGTGACGCGTTCGACAAGATACTGCGCAACGCGCTGCTCGACGAAAAAACGACGGCGGCGAATCCCGTGGATTTTATCCTCGACACGTTGGGGATCAGGCGAAAGGGGGCGCGCAATGAGAAAAAGAATCGGTAGAGTACTCAGCAGCCGCGCGTTTCTCATCGTGTTGTCTTTCGTCGCGGCTACCGTGCTGTGGTTCATCGTCGAGTACACGGAAAACGAGACTGTCCGCATACAGATTGAGAATATCCCCGTGACGTTCATCAACGCCGAACTCGTCACCGACCGCAATCTCGTCGTCACCGACAGGGGTTCACCGACCATCTCGGCGACATTTGAGGGACCGCGCGCCGTGATGTCGCGGCTGTCGAGCAAGTCGATACACGCGGTCGTCGACCTTGTTCAGGTGCATGACCCGCGCACGACGCTCGCGCTCCCCTACAAAATCGAGTACGACGCGGGTATCGACGCGGGCGCGCTCACCGTCTCGGGCTACTCGGGCAACGGCTATACGATCATCAGCGTCGAGAACATCTTCCGCCGTGACGTGCTGTTCAAGCCGCAGATAGAGGGCAACCTCGTCGCTGACGGCTACCTCTACGACCCCATCGCGTTCACCCCCGAGTTCGTCACCGTGTCGGGACCCGAGTCGGTGGTGCGCGGCATCAATGAGGCGCGAGTGCTGATTCAGCGCGAGAACCTGACGGCGACGACCAATTTGACACTGCCGTTCACGCTGATTGGCGAAAACGGCGACGAGATTCAGCGCGGCACCCTGCTCAACGTCTCGTCTGAGACCGCAGAGGTCACGATACCGATCCACTCCGTGAAAACGGTGCCGCTCAAGGTTGAACTGCTGTACGGCGCGGGCGCGACCGAGCAGAACACCGAGGTCACGATATCCCCCGCGTCCGTCACGCTGTCGGGCGACGCGTCCGCGCTCACGATGAACGCCATCTCGCTCGGCACAATTGACCTCACGTCGTTCGACACCGATTTCACGGGTACGTTCCCGCTCGTCGTCTCCGACGAACTCACCAATCTGTCGGGCGTGACAGAGGCGACGGTGACTGTTACAATCCGCAATGTCACCGTGCGCTCGTTCTCCGTGACGGCAATCGAGGTCGTAAACGAGACGGCGGGTTATTCCGCACGTATCATACCGCAGAGCATAACCGTGAGACTGCGCGGACCCGCGACCGTCATGCCGCTGATCACGAGGGAAAATATACGCATCATCGTCGATCTCGCGCAGTACGGCAACTCGGCGGGCATGGTGACCGCCCCCGCGACAATCACCGTGGCGGGATACTCGCGCGACAGCGTCGGCGCGCTCGGCACGTACACCGCCGCCGTCGAGATCACAAAGGACAACGGCTCGTAGTGTTCGGTTATGTTCGACCCCACTACCCCGAGTTGCGCGTGCGGGAGCTGGAACTGTATCGCGCCGCGTACTGCGGGCTGTGCGACACAATCGGGCGCAGGTTCGGGCTTCTGCCGCGCGGCGTGCTGGCGTATGACTTCGTTTTTCTGACGCTGCTGCTGACCGACGGCTCAATCGCACCGAAAACCGCGATGAAACGCTGTCCGCTGTCGTTCAAACGCCGCCGCTGTCTCGACTGCGGTGCAACGTCGGACTACGCGGCGGCACTCGGCGTAATCCTCGCGTACCACAAGTTGCGCGACGATATCGCGGATGAAAAATTCGCGAAACGCACAGCGGCGCGGCTGTACGCGCTCACGTTGCGGCGGGCATATACCCGCGCGGCGACGGAATACCCCGCGTTCGACGACGCGGCGCGCACGTGTCTCTCCGAGCTCTCGCGCATCGAAACCGACGCGTCGCAACCGCTCGACGCGCTCGCCGACTGTTTTGCGCGATTGCTCACGGCGGCGGTGCCTGAATCGACTGAGCCGTCCCGAAAACGCATATTCGAGACGCTGCTGTACCACGTCGGACGCTTCGTGTACATTATCGATGCGCGCGACGATGTAGCGTCTGACACCGCGAATCACCGACCGAACGCGATAACGGCGCGTCAATCCCGTATCGACGACGCGCGGCTCGGCGCGACGCTCACAAATTCGCTGAATATCGCGGGTTCCGCGCTCGAACTGTTGCCCGAGACGGAGTACAGCGGCATTTTGCGCAATATACTGTACCTCGGACTACCCGCCGTCCAAAGCGCGGTGTTCGACGGCACCTTCGACAAAACCCCGCGTCTCGGAAAGCGCGAACGATTACGATAGAATCCAACGGCGGCACACGCCGCCGCGCGCCGAATACCCCGCGTAGCGGGGGCAGGCGCGTAACCCGTCGCAACGAAAGTGAGAGAGGGCTTTGCCCGACCGAACGTATAAATTAGGAGCGAATGAAATGAGTGATCCGTATGCAGTTCTCGGCTTAACGCACGGCGCGAGCGAGGAAGAGGTTAAAAAAGCGTACCGCGACCTCGCGCGGCGTTACCACCCCGACAATTATCACGACAATCCGCTCGCCGATCTCGCTCAGGAGAAGATGAAAGAGATCAACGAGGCGTACGACGCTATCACAAAGGGCGGCGCGTCATCGGGTTACGGCTCAGGCGGCAGTGCGTACGCGTCGCAATCGCAAGCGGGCGGTGCGGAGTTCTCCGTCGTGCGCTCTGCGATCAATTCGGGCGACCTCGGCATGGCGGAGCGCATATTGCAGCAGACGGCAAACCGCAACGCCGAGTGGTATTTTCTGATGGGCAGCGTGTATTTTCGGCGCGGCTGGCTCGATGAAGCCGTGCAGTACTACACCATCGCGTGCGAGCAGGAACCCGCGAACGCCGAGTACCGCTCCGCGTTGAACTACGTCACGGCGGGCAACACGACCTACCGTCCGCAGGGCTTCGGTGCCGCACCGCGCCGACAGGGCGAGTGCGACATGTGCGATGTCTGCACCGCTATGGCGTGCGCGAACATGTGCTGCCGCTGCTGATGAGAAGAACGCGCAAACTGACGATGAGCGCGGTGTGCGCCGCCGCCGCCGTCGTCGTGCTGTTGATCGGCAGATTTCTGCCGACGGGGCAGCTTTCACTCGCGGCGATAGCGTCACTGTTCATCTGTGCGGCGGCAATCGACTGCGGCTTGGGTTGGGGTGTTCTGACGTTCGCCGTCAGCACGGTACTCGGATTCACGTTTCTCGGCGCGGCACCGATTTTTTGGGTGTACGCGCTGCTGTTCGGGTATTTTCCGATTGTCAGTCTCGCGGCGGAACGTGCGCGCACCAAATTCGCGCGGTATGCGGTGTTGGCATTGCCGATCCTTGTGTCCGCGCCGATACTGTACCTGCTGAAAGTCATACCGCACTACACGCCGCCATGGAAGAGCGCGCTCATCATTATCGCGCTGGTCGTCGTATATTGGATTTACATTTTCGGCTACGGCAAACTCATTCTATATTACAGAACGCGCTTTGCGCGCAGGAGATGACATGATAAAAAGCATGACGGGCTGGGGCGACGCGCGCGCGGACGCGTCAGGCTCCGAGATACGCGTAGAACTGAAAAGCGTGAACAACCGCCACCTCGACTGTTCCGTGCGTCTGCCGCGCGCGTACCTCAAATCCGAGGAGGCGATAAAAACCGCGGTGTCAAGCCGCGTGTCGCGCGGCAAGGTCGACGTGTTCGTCAACATTGACAACTCGAAATCGAGCGCGGCGATGCCGACCGTCAACCTCGAACTCGCAAAAGCCTATGCCGCCGCGCACACAGCGGTGTCCGACGCGCTCGGACTGCACGGTGAACTGCGCGCCGCCGATATCCTGCGTTTCCCCGACGTGATGTCGATACCGCGTGAGGACGACAATGCCGACGATGTCTCCGCCGCGATACTGACCGCGCTCGATGCCGCACTCACGATGTTCGACGATTCGCGCGCGCGCGAGGGCGAGCGTCTGCGCGCCGATATCAACGCGCGGCTCGACGCGATTGAGTCACTCGTCGCAATCGTCGAGGAACAGAGTCCGCAGACGGTCGCCGAGTACCGCCGCAAGCTCGAACAGCGCATGAGCGAGATCCTCGCCGACACGACGATAGACGAATCGCGCATACTCACGGAAGCCGCGATATTCGCCGACCGCGTTGCCGTGGACGAGGAGACCGTGCGTCTGCGCAGTCACCTCGCAGAGTTTCGCGGCACGCTGAGACGCGAGGAGCCGATAGGTCGTCGGCTCGATTTTCTCGTACAGGAGTGCAACCGCGAGGCGAACACCATCGGCTCGAAATGCAGCGACGCGGAACTCGCGCGCGTCGTCGTCGATATCAAGGCGGAGATAGAGAAAGTGCGGGAGCAGGCGGCAAACGTGGAGTGATGGCAGTTGACAGTTAACAATTAACAGTTAACAGTTGACGGGAATTGGACGTGGGGACGGGGGAACAAACCCCCGCCGCTTGCGAGCGGCACCCCCTTTCCGAAAGGGGGCGGGGACGCGGGACGTTGGACGGGGGTTTTTGCGCCTGTTGCGTCCACCGTTCACCGCGTCCACCGTTCACCGCCGCAACTCCCGTCCAACCTTGCCCCCCTTTCGGAAAGGGGGTGCCGTCCGCAGACGGCGGGGGTTTGCTCCCGTCCCGAGGTTCTCATTGAACGGTAAATAAAACCAAAAGCCGACACGCGGCGAATACCCCGCGTTGCGCGGGACATCGCCGTCACGTACAGACCACAAAATCAAAAAGGGAAACGAGAATGAAACTCATCAACATCGGTTTCGGCAACATGATCTCCGTTCCGCGCGTTGTCGCGGTCATCAGCCCCGACTCCGCGCCGATCAAGCGCATGATCGGTGAGGCGCGCGAGCGCGGACAGCTCATCGACGCGACGTACGGGCGGCGCACACGCGCCGTGATAATATCGGACTCGGGTCACGTGATACTCGCGGCGATATTGCCCGAGACTATCGCGGGGCGCATAGCGCAGGAGGACGGCGGCGATGCGTAACGGTCGGCTCCTGATCATCTCCGCGCCGTCGGGTACGGGCAAAGGCACGGTGATCGGCGTGATAAAAGCACTCAACCCCGATATCGCGTACTCAATCTCGTGTACGACGCGCGCGCCGCGTGCGGGCGAGATCGACGGCACGCACTACCACTTCGTATCGCATCAACGATTCGAGGAGATGCTGGAACAGGACGCGTTCCTCGAACACGCGGAGTACTCGGGCAACCTGTACGGCACGCCGCGCGGCTTCATCGCCGACAACATGGCGCGCGGCATCGACACGATACTCGAAATCGAGGTCGTCGGCGCGCGGCTCGTCCGTGCGCAACTCCCCGACGCGCAGTCTGTGCTGTTGCTGCCCCCGAGTGTCGACGAATTGACGCAACGTCTGCGTGGTCGCGGCGATCTGCCCGAAGATGAGCTTGCGCGGCGGCTTGACATCGCGCAGAGTGAGATCGCGGCGGCTGACGAGTTCGACCTGACCGTTGTGAACGACACCCCCGAGCGCGCCGCGCGCGAAATTTTGGACTTCTGGGCGTTGGACTGACCGACGTCACCGACCCAATCACTCGCATTTTTCTACCCCAAACAATTATTTTTTAGGAGATACAATTTTTATGATGCTCTACCCCTCACTTTCGGACCTTTTGAAGCAGGTCAACAGCCGTTACCTGCTCGTCAACGTCATCGCGAAACGCGCGCGCGAACTGTCCAACGCGTCCGACCGACGCGGCGAGCCGTTACAGAAGAAAGCCGTATCGTACGCGATAGAAGAGATCTCGAACGGCAAAATCCACGCGAAATTGGACTGATTCTATGAGCGACACCGCACCCTTTCTCGTCGCCGAAATCGCGGTCGCGTCGGCGCGGTACCACATAGACAAGCCTTACGATTACAGGATTCCCGACTCACTGGCGAACGTCGTGACGCGCGGATTGCGTGTCGCCGTGCCGTTCGGTCGCGCGAACAAGACCACGGAGGCAATAGTTCTCGCGATCAAGCGCGAGGAGTCGCCGCGCAACATCAAATGCATCGAATCCGCGCTCGAACCGTCGCCGTCGCTGACGGAGGAACAACTGCGGCTCGCGATCTGGATGAGCCAACGGTTTTTCTGCACACTGTACGACGCGATACACGCGTGCCTGCCCGCAGGGTTGTGGTATCGCGAGGGCAGATCGCCGCAGACCGCAAAAATCGTGCGGTACGCGCGACTGATCATATCACGCGAGGACGCGCTTGAACAGGCGGAACGCAAGCCGCGCGCGACGACACAGGCGTCGATTTTGCGCATACTCGCGGGGGTTGAGGGCGAGATGTCGCTCTCGGACTTGATGTATCAGGCGGGCGCGACGACCGCAGTGTTCAAACCGCTCGTGGCGCAGGGTTTCATCGCGATTGACGAGCGAGAGGTCGCGCGCCGCCCGAAACTCGCGGATTCGCCGCGCCAAAACGTCGATTACGAGCTGAACGAGCAGCAGACCGCCGCGCTCGACGCGCTGTCGCCGCTGCTGACCTCGGATAACCCCGAAGCCGCGCTGCTGTACGGCGTGACGGGCAGCGGCAAGACCGCCGTGTACCTCGCGCTCATCGAGCGCACACTCGCGCTCGGCAAGACCGCAATCGCGCTCGTACCCGAGATCGCGCTGACACCGCAACTGCTGAGCCTGTTCTACTCGAAATTCGGCGACGATGTAGCCGTGATGCACTCCGCGCTGACCCCGGGCGAGCGTTACGACGAGTGGCGACGTGTGCGGGACGGCACAGCGCGCGTCGTCGTGGGAACGCGCTCTGCGGTGTTCGCGCCGCTCGAAAATATCGGGCTGATCGTCGTCGACGAGGAACAGGAACACACGTACAAATCCGAATCGTCGCCGCGATACCACGCGCGCGAGGTCGCGAAGTACCGTTGTTCGCGCTCGAATGGGCTGCTGCTGCTCGGCAGCGCGACACCGTCGGTCGAGAGCATGAGCCGCGCCGAGAGCGGCGTGTACAAACTCGTGCGTCTCGAATCGCGGTTCAACAACCGCCCGCTGCCGCGCGTGATACTCGCCGACATGAAAGAGGCGTTGCGCGATGGGAACAACGCGCCGATAGGCTCGATTCTCGAACGCGAACTGCGTCTGAACATCGAGCGCGGCGAACAGAGCATCGTGTTCCTCAACCGACGCGGCGCGAACCCCGTAGTCACGTGCGTCGAGTGCGGTCACACATTCACCTGCCCGAATTGCAGCGTACACCTCACGTACCACTCCGCTAACAACCGCCTGATGTGCCACTACTGCGGCTTCTCGCGCCCCATGGAGAGCAACTGTCAGGAGTGCGGCGGCAAGCTGAAATTCTCGGGCGCGGGTACGCAAAAGGTCGAGGAATGGTTATCCGAGAACTTCCCGAACGTAGCGGTGTCGCGCATGGACGCGGACACGGTGTCGGCGGCGAACTCGCACGATAAAATACTGTCCGAGTTCCGCGACAAGCGGATTCCGATACTGCTCGGCACACAGATGGTCGCAAAAGGGCTGGATTTCGAGAATGTGACGCTCGTCGGCGTCGTCTCGGCTGACATGTCGCTGTACGTCAACGACTACCGCGCGTATGAGCGCACGTTTTCGCTCCTGACGCAGGTTGTCGGACGTTCGGGGCGCGGCGGTACGCCGGGACGCGCCGTGATCCAGACGATGACCCCCGAACACAGCGTGATCCTGCTCGCGTCTCATCAGGACTACGACGAGTTTTACCGCCGCGAGATCACGCGCCGACGTGCGCAGGGTATGCCGCCCGAGCGCGATGTGATATGCGTCTCCGTCGTCGGCGAGGATGAGGTGCGCGTGCTCGAATTCTCGGCGCGCGTCCGCGACACGCTGATACACGACTTGGGCGAACTCGCGTCCGTACTCGGTCCCGCACCCGCCGTCGTCGCGAAGGTCAACAACAAGTACCGCTACCGCGTCTCGGTGCTGTGCCGCAACGACAGCGCGATACGCCAGCGCATCGCCACGGTCGTGCGCGGCTTCGGGCTTGACCCTCGCACACGCGGACTGACATGCAGCGCGGATGTGGATCCGATTGAATGATTTTGTAATTGAGTAACTGATACGCCCCGCCGCACGGGATACGGCAATTTTGTTAAACGAGGTAATTTTTAACACATGGCATTAAGAAACATTCTGCGTGACGGCGAGAAATCGCTGTTGAAAACGAGCCGCGCCGTCACGGACTACAACGCGCGTCTGCACCAACTGATCGACGACATGCGTGAGACGCTGATCGAAGCGGAGGGCTTGGGTCTCGCCGCGCCGCAGGTCGGTGTACTGCGCCGCGTCGTCATCGTCGTCGACACGAGCCGCGAGGGTACGGTTGAGGATCAGATGATCGAACTCGTGAACCCCGAGATCATCGCGCGCTCGGGTGAACAGGTCGGTCACGAGGGGTGCCTGTCGGTACCCGAGGTGTATGGCATCGTCGAGCGTCCGCAACTCGTGAAAATCCGCGCGTTCGACCGCAACGGCGAGATGTTTGAGATTTACGGCGAGGGTCTGACCGCGCGCGCGTTCTGCCACGAGATCGACCACCTCAACGGCGTACTGTTCACGTCGCTCGCGACGCGGTTCCTGACGGCGGACGAACTGGAAGAACTGCGCAAAACGGAGCGTCCGTGAGCCTGCGTGTCGCGTTTTTCGGCACGCCCGACTTCGCCGCGACGTGTCTCACCCGCGTGTTCGGCGACGGTCACACCGTCGTGTGCGCCGTGACGCAGCCCGATAAACCGTCGGGGCGCGGCAACAAATTCGCGGTGTCGGCGGTGAAATCACTCGCAACGGGTCGTTGCGACGTGTACCAACCCACGACGTTACGTGACGGCGAAGCGTTGCGGTATCTCGAAAATCTCGCGCCCGATATCATCGTCGCGGTCGCGTACGGCAAAATTCTGCCGCATGAGATACTCGCGCTGCCGAAACTCGGTTGCGTGAACGTACACGCGTCGCTGTTGCCGAAGTATCGCGGCTCCGCACCGATTCAGCGCGCGGTGCTGAACGGTGAGCGCGAGACTGGCGTTTGCAGTATGTACATGGACGCGGGTCTCGACACGGGCGACGTGATTTTCACGCGCCGCACCGCGATTGGCGACGACGAGACCTCAGGCGAATTGTTCGAGCGTCTCGCGATACTCGGCGCGGACACGCTGAGCGACACACTCGCGGCGATTGAGCGCGGCGACGCACCGAGAACTCCGCAGAACAACGGCGACGCGACGTACGCCCTGCCGATTGAGAAATCCGAAGCTCCGATAGACTGGTCGCGCGCGTCAAACGATATCGTGAATCACGTGCGCGGCATGAACCCGAAACCTACGGCGACGGCGGTGATAAACGGCGAGATTTTCAAGGTTTTCAAGGTCTCGGCGGCTGACGGCAACGGCGTTGCGGGTACCGTTCTCGCGGCGGACGCGCGCGGTATCACGGTCGCGTGCGGCGACGGCGCGGTCACGATCACGGAGTTGCAGGCGGCGGGCGGGAAGCGTCTCGCGGCGGCGGATTATCTGCGCGGACACAAGATTACACTCGGAGAGGTGTTGAGATGAGCGTCAAGATCAAGAAAATCGAGCTGCCGCAGTCGGGACGCGTTATATGCGTATCGGATATTCACGGCAGTCTCGACGAATTTCAGGCGTTGCTGAAAAAGGTCGGTTACGGCGCGGACGACACGCTGATTCTGCTCGGCGATCTGTGGCTGAAAGGCAGACAACCGCGCGAGACAATTGAATTTATCGTAAAACTCGCGGAAAATCCCAACGTCCACGCGCTGCTCGGCAACTGCGACTGGGTGCGAAAGAAGCTGAGCGACGAGGAGAACGCGTGGGCGGACACGTTGCCACACATCATCGACGCGGGCGATTACGTATTCGTCCACGCTGGACTGAGACCCGGTTCTCTCGACACGCAGAAGTTGGATTTTTGCGTCAAAAACGATGCGTTTTTGGAGACCTCTCCCCCGCTCGACCGCTGGGTCGTCACGGGTCACTGGCCGACATTCAACTACACGCACGGCGTGCCGTCGTGCAACCCGATTGTGAACCGCGAGAAGCGCATCATAGCAATCGACGGCGGCATGGTCGTCAGACACGGCGGTCAGCTCAACGCGTTCATCATTGAGAACGGCGAATTCTCGTTTGAGAGCTTCGATTCGATGCCGACCGTGAATATCACCGCACCGCAATCGGAGGACGGCGGTTTCAACATCACGTGGCTCGACCGCCATGTCGAGCGCGTATCCGAGGGTGCGGAGTTCTCGCTGTGCCGCCATATCGAGAGCGGGCGCGAACTCGAGATCGCGAACGACCAATTGTGGGACGACGGCGGACATCTCGCCGTCTCAATCGGCACCGACTACCAGCTCCCGCTGAACGCGGGCGACACCGTATCCGTCGTCGCGGAGTACAGCGACCGTTACCTCGCGAAACACGGCGGCACCGTCGGCTGGGTCTCAAAGTCGGTGACTAAATGAGCGCGCCGATAGCCGTCACCGCACGCGACGCGGCGGTGGACGCGCTGTTCGTTATGCGGCGCGGCGGCGACTTCCGCGCGTCGACCAAGACGCTCACAGACGCGCGCGAACGCTCACTCGCCGACGCGATAACCCTCGCCATCGCGCGCAATGCGACGCTGATCGACTACCACATCGCGCGCGTGTCGAGTATCCCGCTCGATAAAATCGAGCCGACTGTGATCGACATCCTGCGCGTCGCGGCGGCGCAACTCATGTTCCTGTCGAAGATACCGCCGTCCGCCGCTGTCAACGAGGGCGTGGAGCAGGCTGATAAGCGCGCGCCGCGAGCCAAGGGATTCGTGAACGCGATACTGCGCAAGCTCTCGAACGGCAAAATGCCGCCCGTCGAAAACCGCAATCCGCTCGAAAAACTCGCGATTGAGTACAGTCACCCGCGCTGGTATGTCGAGTACCTTGTGTCGCGTTTCGGCGACGGCACACGCGCGATTCTCGCCGCCGACAACACTCCCCCGTCCGTCAATTGCGTCGTGAACACGACGATTGCGGCGCGCGACGACGTGATCGCGTCGCTGAAAGCCGAGGGTGCGGACGCGGTGCCGCGCGTCGGTTCGGACGTGCTGTTCTCTCTGCGCGCATCGGGTTCAATCACGCGCTACACGGCGTTCCGCGGCGGGCTGTTCTACGTTCAGGACGCGGGCGCGTACCGTATCGCGGAACTGTGCGGCGCGAAATCGGGCGACACCGTGATCGACCTGTGCGCCGCGCCGGGCGGAAAATCGTTCGCACTCGCGGGACTTATGCGCAACAACGGACGTATTCTCGCTTTCGACACACCCGAGCGCGTACCGCTCATCGAGAGCGGCGCGAAACGCCTGAAACTGCCGATCATCACCGCCGCACCGAACGACGCGACGCGCTTCAACAGCACATTGCGCGGCGTTGCGGACGTTGTACTCATCGACGCGCCGTGTTCGGGTTTCGGCGTGATACGCAAAAAGCCCGAGATACGCCGCAAATCGCGCGAATCCGTCGCGTCGCTGCCCGAACTGCAACTGAGCATACTCCGCGTCGCGCACGAGTACGTGAAACGCGGCGGCAAACTCGTCTACGCGACGTGTACGACGCTCGACGCCGAGAACGAGCGCGTCACCGATAAATTCCTGTCCGAGCGTTCGGAATACAGGCAAATCTCGCGCGAGATGATGCCGCCGTCGCTCGACAACGACGGATTTTACGTGTGCGTCATGGAGAAATTATGATCGACGTAAAATCGTTACTGCCCGACGAGCTCGGCGTTGAACTGCAAAATCTCGGCGAACCGCGATATCGCGCGAAACAGTTGTTCAGTTGGCTCTCACGCGGTGTGCGGAGTTTCGACGAGATGAGCGACATGCCGAAAGCCCTGCGCGCCAAGCTGTCTGAGGTGTTCACGCTGAACGCCCCGCGCATACTGCGGCGGCAGGATTCGAGCGACGGCACCGTCAAACTGCTGTGGGAACTCGCGGACGGTGAGAGCGTCGAGAGCGTCGTCATGGTCTACAAACACGGCGTTACCGTGTGCGTGTCGACGCAGGTCGGGTGCCGCATGGGGTGTGCGTTCTGCGCGTCGACGCTCGGCGGGCTGCGGCGCAACCTCACGGCGGGCGAGATTCTCGATCAGGTAATATTCTCGGGGATTGAGACGGGGCAACGCATTTCAAACATCGTGCTGATGGGCATAGGCGAGCCGCTCGACAACTTCGACAACGTGCTGCAATTTCTCAAACTCGTCTCACATGGGGACGGACTGAACGTCGGAATGCGCCACATCTCACTTTCCACGTGCGGTTTGCATGAAAACATTGACAAATTGGCACATTTGGGGTTACAATTGACATTATCGGTATCGCTCCACGCGCCCGACGACGAGACGCGCGGCAAACTCATGCCCGTAAACGCGCACGGCGGTGTCGCCGCGCTCATGGATGCGTGCCGCCGATATTTCGACACGACGGGGCGGCGTATCTCATTCGAGTACGCGCTCGTCAACGGCGTGAACGACACGCCCGAACACGCGTCAAGACTCGCACATCTGCTTCACGGCGCGCCGTACCACGTGAATCTGATCCTGCTGAACGAGGTCGCCGAGCGCGGTCTGAAACCGAGTACGTCGAGTCGCGTCAAGGCGTTCACGGACGAACTCGACCGCCGACACGTGAACTACACGTTCCGCCGACGGCTCGGATTGGACATCGACGCGGCGTGCGGACAACTGAGACGACAATTGACAATTAACAGTTAACAATTAACACGTCGTCCGCAGACGACGTACAAAGCGCAACCGCGCCGCAGCGCGGCACTTAGCGCGGAGTAGTTACGGGAATTGGACGAGAGTTGCGACCCCTTGGGGTGCATTTGAAAGGCGGAGAAATGGCATATTTTGGGCTGACAGACGTTGGTCGGCAGCGAAAAAACAATCAGGACGTGTTCCGCATCGAGCGCGTGTTCGGTGTCACACTGCTGTGCGTCTGTGACGGCATGGGCGGTGCTGCGAGCGGCGAGATCGCGAGCAAACTCGCGTGCGACAAGCTGATCGCCGTAGCGGACAACCACATCGCAAAAGCCGAGCCGACCATTGAAAACATTCAGACCGCCCTGCGGCTCGGTATCGCCGACGCAAACCGTGCCGTGTCCGACGACGCGCGGCAACACCCCGAGCGCGACGGCATGGGTACGACGCTCGTCGCCGCCGCCATCACGGGCGACACCGCCGTCGTCGCCAATATCGGCGATTCGCGCGCGTATCACCTCTCGGGCGGCGCGATACGGCAGATCACGCGGGATCACTCCGTCGTCGCCGAACTCGTCGAGCGCGGTGAGATAACGCCCGAGCAGGCGCGCATACACCCGCGCCGCAACCTGATCACGCGCGTCCTCGGCAGTGAGCCGAGCGATCCGACAGGCGACACGCCCGATCTGTTCACGGTGCCGCTGAGCATCGGCGACATGGTGCTACTGTGTACCGACGGGCTGTGCGGCGTGCTGACAGACACCGTTATATCTGAGACCGTGACAACCGCGCCCGACCTCGAATCGGCTTGCCGAAGTCTTGTGGACAAGACGCTCGCGCGCGGCGCACCCGACAATGTGACCATCGCAATATTCAAATACGACGGGAGGACAGAGTAATGCCAAACGACCGCTATATCGGCATGACGCTCGACAACCGATACGAGATACTCGACACCGTAGGCACGGGCGGCATGGCTCACGTATACCGCGCGCGCGACATGCAACTCGGGCGGCTCATCGCCGTGAAAATTCTCAAAGACGAGTTCAGCGAGGACGAGGAGTTCCGCCGCCGCTTCCGTGTGGAGTCGCAGACCGTCGCCATGCTGTCGCACCCGAACATCGTCGCGGTGTACGACGTGTCGAAGTCCGACGATCCCGAGTACATGGTCATGGAACTGCTCGACGGGCTGACGCTCAAAGCGTACATCACGCGCAAGGGCGTGCTGACGTGGAAAGAGACGCTGCATTTTTCGCTGCAAATCGCGAAAGCGTTGTCCCACGCGCACTCGATGGGCATTATCCACCGCGACATCAAGCCGCAGAACGTCATGGTGCTGCGCGACGGCAGTGTCAAGGTCATGGATTTCGGCATAGCGCGGCTCATGGCGTCGCCGAACACGAAAAAGCAGGAGTCGTTCGGCTCCGTGCATTACATCTCGCCCGAACAGGCGAAGGGCATACCCGTTGACGCGCGCACCGACCTGTATTCGCTCGGCGTGGTCATGTACGAGATGCTCACGGGCGTTCTGCCGTACGAGGGCGACAGCGACGTGGCTATCGCGGTGCAGCACATCAACTCCACGCCCGTGCCGCCGACGGAACTGAACCCCGATATTCCGCTCGGACTGCAAGATATCACGTTGCGCGCGCTGATCGCCGACCCCAAACGGCGGTACGGCTCGGCTGACGCGATGGTGCGCGACCTTGAAGAGTTTCGCCGCGACCCCTCCGCGCGCTTTTTCGGCGAATACGACGACGTTGAAGTCCTCGATGCGGACGGTTCCGACGATCCGACGCGCCCCGTCCCCGTCGTCACCAGTCTCACATCGACGACAGGCAACAGCATCAAGCCCGCACCGAAGCGCAACACGCCGCGCAAATCGCAGGGCGAGATGACGCGCGAGGAGTACCGTGAGTCGCGCCGCCGTGCTTCGCGTGTCTCTGTCGCGCTCGGCTCGGGTATCGTGCTGCTCATCATCGTCGTACTGTTCGTCACGCTGCTGCTGCCCACCATCAGCAAGTGGTTCAGCGGTGAGGACGTTCCGATGATCACGATTCCGCGCTTCGTCGGGCAACCGTACGACAGCGTGCAGCAGAGCGCGGATTACAAGGAGCTGTTCACGTTCTACAAGGCGGACGAGCAGTACTCCAAGGATTACGCCGTCGGCGTCATCATGGCGCAGAACACCGCCCCGGGTACGCAGTTGCCGCAAAAGGACACGAAAATCCCGATCAGCGTCACCGTCTCGCTGGGCGAACAGCCCCCCGTCGTCATGCCGAACTACATCAACCAGCCGTACCGCGACGCGAGCAACCAATTCGCGCGTATGCTTGACGATCTGAAATTGCGCATCGAGGTGCGCATTGAGACCAAGGCGAGCGACTCTGTGACGAAAGATTTCGTGATCTCGACCACCCCCGCCGCGGGCGAGGCTCTCCGCGACGGCATGATCGTGTTCATCACGTACTCCACGGGTCCCGAGACGAAGTTTGTCATGATGCCGAAATTGGTCGGTCTTTCGCTCGACGGCGCGCGGGAACTGATCGAGGAGAAAAATCTGGTGTATGACCCCGCGTACGTCGAGTTCGTGGAGGACGACGCGCCTGAAAACACCGTGATCTGGCAGTTGCAGGAGCCTTTTATCGACGTCGCAGAAAAGACGACGATCGTGTTGCGCGTGTCGTCGGGTCCCGCACCGTCACCTGAACCGTCGCCCGAGCCGACCCCGTCACCTATTATCCCGTCGTACCCGCCGATACCCTCACCCGATGTGACATGGACCTCTCCCCCGCCCGAGGAAACGCCTCCCGCCGACCCCACGGACGATTGACGCGAGTCGGAACTATCGTCAAGTCGCTCGCGGGTTTCTACTACGTCGACTGCGGCGGTGAAACCGTGACATGCCGCGCGCGTGGGCGTTTCAGGTTCGGCGACGGCGTAGCCCCGCTCGTCGGCGACCGTGTCGAGGTGCTGACGGCGGATGCGGGCTCCGACTCTATGCTGCGTGAGATGTTGCCGCGACGCAACGCGTTTGTGCGCCCGCCCGTGGCAAATATCGACACGCTCGTCATCGTCGTGACCGACGCTCCACCCGCCGCCGACGCGTTTCTCATCGACCGCATGATCGTCGCCGCCGAGCGTTCGGACTGCGAACCGTTCATCGTGTTCAACAAGAGCGATGTCTCGCTCTCCGCACTGCTCGACGTGTACCATCACGCGGGTTTTCACGCGTTTTCTGTGAGCGCGTCGACGGGCGACGGCATCGACGAGTTGCGTATCGCGCTCGCGTCGGGCGGCGTCTCGGCGTTCAGCGGCAATTCGGGTGTCGGCAAGTCGAGTCTGCTGAACGCCATGGGGCTTGACCTCCCCGTCGGCGAGGTGTCCGACAAGCTCGGTCGCGGTCGCCACACGACGCGCCACGTCGAGCTGCACACGTTCGATTTCGGCGATACAACGCTGAAAATCATCGACACGCCCGGTTTTTCGTCGTTCGACGGCATCGACGACGCTGTCGACGCGCGCGATCTGCCGCAGTATTTCCGCGATTTCGCCCCGTATCTCGACGATTGCCGCTTCCGCGACTGCCAACACGGCGCGGACGCGGGCTGCGCCGTGCGCGATGCCGCAGAGCGCGGAGATATCGCGCCGTCGCGCTACCGCAGCTATCTGCGCCTGCTCGAAATTGCGCAAGATGCCGCCGCAAACGCGTGGCGGTGAGGCGCAGGGTGGCGTTGTCGGTGACGCGGTCGACGGGACGTGGTCGGCTTTGCGTGGGGTGATGTGCCGCGAATGGGTTCGGCTCTGCGTGGGGCTGGGGCGATGGTACCGCAATTTGTGCTTGACAACGCCCGCCGCGTGACGTATAATAACGCTTACAATTGAATAATGTGCCGTCGCGATTGTGCGTCCGACGGTGCGATGTGGAGAGATCGCGTAGTTTGGTCGAGCGCGCATGATTGGAAATCATGTATACCGCAAGGTATCGAGGGTTCGAATCCCTCTCTCTCCGCCACAGTTTGGAAAATCCGAACCCCGCCTAATTCCCGTGGGCGACGGGTTCGGGTTTGTCCGTTTTATCAAGGATTTAGAGTAAGAGTGTACCACAGATACGGAGTTATTGCAACGAATTTTTCAATGCACGCACACAACGCAGAACGAGGACAGGACGAAGCACGGTCACGCACTTTTTCAAAGTACGTGACCCACTCAGACACTTTGACGGCTACGCCGTCCAAAGTGCCGTGGGCGCTCCCGCGAGGGCAAGAAAGAAGAAATACTTGAAGGGGCAACAATAATGAGTAGACTAACTGACAACAGCATTACGATTTACGAGGCTTTGCTGAACATTCAAAACGGTAAATATGTTATGCCTGCGTTTCAAAGACAATTTGTCTGGAATATGGAGCAGATTGAAAAACTTTGGGATTCTATTTTATTGGATTACCCCATAGCTACGTTTCTATTCTGGCACATTGATGATACAAACGTGTCTTGGGATACTTATTTTTGTAGTTTCTTATCCGATGTTGATTTTGATAGTAGAAAATCTGCTGATAGCGTTAATTATGAATTAACAAGCGTCGACCTAAAGAAAACTGATACTGCCATATTAGACGGGCAACAACGTCTTACCTCACTCTTTTTATCCTTGTTTGGTGAAGCGAAGATTCGACCGAGTTATGCCAGAAAACAAACGGGACCTAAAATAATTACAAAACTGTTAGTTGAGTTAAATCGGAATAAAATATCAACAGATGAAGAAGAATATAATAGCAAGAAATATGATATAAGTTTCAGTGATAAAATCGGGAAAATCAGCCCTACTCAATTCGATATAAAGAATATCTTGAATGAAAAATTTCAAGCCGAGAGTACACGGGGCAATGCGATAGAAGACGCTATTACGAATGTGCCTTCGGATAGCAAAGATTACGCCCGCAATATTTTACAAACACTTCATAAAAAGATATTTTCTGATAAGTTAGTAAGATATACAGAAATTTCTGATATGAAACAAGATGACGCACTTGAAATGTTTGTGAGGTTTAATAATGGCGGAAAAGCCCTAAGAAAATCTGAGATTTCTATGTCAATTTTGGAGGCATACTGGCCAAGTGCTAAGACAGAATTTGGGAGAATCCTTACCGATTCCTACGCCGGATTTGGCTCGGATTTTATTATTCGTACCGCTTTTATGCTGTATGGCGATGTTGTCAAGTCCAATATCAATAAAAGTGTTGCTGCGAGTTTGAAAAATGATTGGAGTTCTTTCAAAATAGCACTTTTGCATCTTGAAGAGGTACTTAAAGATTTGAAAATTGATGTGAATCATTTTTCGGGTAGTTGGAATGTGTTATTGCCGATTATCTACTATATTTATTACAACCCCAACTATAAAAATAATACTGGTTCGATTCGTGCATATTTGTTGAGAGCTATATTCTTTACATATTTTCAATCAGGGACAACGGGGAAATTGCAACAAATGAAAACGAACATAAATAGTTTTGACAATGAAATAACTATTGAAATGCTTGACCAAATGAGTGAATTGCGGGTTACAGACGGAAAGATAGACGATATTCTTAACTCCGAAAAAGGGAGCAGAGTTGCCGGAGAAGTGCTTTACTATTTAAGCCTTGAATGGTTAAATAAAACTTACAAATATGAGCAAGACCATCTGCATCCAGAAAGCAGATTTAGTAGCGCAAAGCCTCCGTCTGTTTCAGTTGAAGATTGGGCAAAATGGCGAAGCAATCGAAACAGGTTACCTAATCTTCATTTGCTTGAAGGAAGAAGCAATGGAAGCAAAAGTGATATGCGCCTCATTGACTATTATTCAGATATGAACGATGACCAAAGAGAGAGATTTGTCGATGAAGCACTAATTCCGAGAGATGTATCGTTTGAAATCGAAAATTTCGACAAGTTCTATGAAGCGCGAAAAGAAGTATTAGCTGAGAAAATACGGACACTACTCGGATAACAAAATAATTTTGAAGGCATTATAGCAGCTGGCATCGCCGGCTTAATACTGAACCCAAAGTTGGGTTCAGTGAGAGGGTTTGGGGTCTCCCCAACAAGCGGCGAGCAGGTCTGTGGCTATCCACAGACATTGCTTGCCACGGAGTTTTCGGCGAGCCGAAAACATTGCTTGCCAGTACCGAAAACACGCAAAACGCGCCGGTGACGATAACGACGATTTCAGCCGTGGCAAGCAGTAGATTTGGATGCCCAAATCGTCATTTGCAGACTTCGCAAGCAATGACTGGTGGCCACACTCGCTTGTTGGGAAGTATCC
>JAISJJ010000110.1 GCA_031261585.1 Oscillospiraceae bacterium | reverse complement strand
AAATACTAAAATATCAAGTACGGATTTATCAAATATCTATCAATCAATCCCGCTTTTGGCGGTTGACGAACCTGACGGATTGATTAATGGGATTGACGCGTACAGAGAAATCATCAGAGGCAATATCGAGTACGAATGTCTCGCAGAATGCGGACACTACCGCCGCGCGGAGCTTGACGAGCTTGTCGAGATAATGGCTGACGCGGCGGCAACTGTGAAAGATTATATCACAATCGGCGGCGAGCCGAAACCGTCGCAGAACGTCAGGAGCGTGTTGCTCAAACTCACGCCGCCGCACATCGAGTACGTCATGGAGCGCATGGCGGAGAACACGACCGAAATCCACAACATCAGAGCGTACCTGCTCACCGCGCTGTACAACGCGCCGCAGACAATCGACCACCACTACCGGAGCCGCGTGAATCACGACTTGTACGGTGTACCGCAGTGAGCGCGCGGTGTCGCACAATGCGCGTCGTGTCGCTGTTCGACGGTATCTCGTGCGGGCGCGTCGCGCTCGACCGCGCGGGAATCCCCGTCGCGGAGTATGCGGCATTTGAGATTGACAGGTACGCGAAATCGGTCAGCCGATACAACTATCCTGATGTTTTGCAGTGCGGCGACGTGCTGAATGCGACTGTACTGGACAAATTTACTTTTTTCGCATTCACCCATCATCATTGCAAGCCTCGCAATGACGAGGAATAGAACGCGGAAATAGTAAACGCGTCTCCACAATCATTTCACTATTTCACTTGACGAGAGTGAAATGAAGTGATATAATAGTGAAAAGTGAAATGAGGTGAAATCAATGCGCGAATCTAACGACGTTGAGTTTAAGCGCGAGTACACGCCTGAACTGAAAAAAGAGGTCGTCGCCTTTGTGAACACGGACGGCGGGGTGATATATGTCGGTCGCGACGACGACGGGGAGCCGTATCCGCTATCCGACATTGACGCGGTGCTGACGCAGATAACGAACAGCGTCCGCGACGGGATACTGCCCGACGCGACGATGTTTGTCCGCTATGAGACGGGTGCGGACGGCATTACTGTCACGGTGCGCGAGGGGACGAACAAGCCGTATTATTTAGCTGAAAAGGGGTTGAAACCGTCGGGCGTGTACGTCCGTCAGGGTGCATCGAGCGTTCCGTCGAGCTTTGAGCAGATTCGCGAAATGATTAAGCTGACAGACGGCGATAAATTTGAAACCGCGCGTTCGCTCACGCAGGACTTGACTTTCAGGGAGACGACGGATGAGTTTGCGCGTTGCGGCGTAGCGTTCGGCGACGGGCAGATGCGGACGCTCGGCATCATCGGTGCGGACGGGCTGTACACCAATTTAGGGCTGCTCCTGTCTGATCAGTGCGCACATACAACCAAGTTTGCCGTGTTCAGCGGCACGAAAAAGGGCGAGTTTAAGACGCGCAAAGAGGTTGACGGCTCGGTTCTGCGGCAAATGCGCTCGGCGTTCGACTTTCTGAGTTTATCCAACAATCTCGCCGCCACATTTTCGGGGCTTGACCGCATTGAGCAGTACGATTACCCCGAAGAAGCCTTCCGCGAAGCAATGCTCAACGCGATTATTCACCGTGAGTACGCGTTTTCGGGCAGCATAATCGTAAACATCTACGACGACCGCATGGAGTTCGTGTCACTCGGCGGCTTGATGCCCGGATTGCGGACAGAGGACTTGTTCTTCGGCGTTTCACAGCCGCGCAATGAGAAACTGGCGAACGTGTTCTACCGCTTGAAGTACATTGAAGCGTATGGTACGGGGTTGCGGCGCATTATGCAGTACTATGAGGACGTTGACGTGAAGCCGCAAATCACGGTGACGCACGGTGCGTTCATGCTGACCCTGCCCAACCTGAATTACGCAAATCCGCTAAACGCAAAGAAAAAGGCGCAAATTAAGCCGCAGCACAAAATCGTCCTCGACTACCTGAGCGCAAACGCGTCCGTCACGAACGAGCTTATTCAGGAGCTGCTCGCCGTAAAACAGACGCGGGCGTATGCGATTATCCGAGAAATGCTGAACGAGGGCATGATAGTCAAGCGCGGTTCGGGAAAAGAGGATAGTGAGTACATCTTAGCGAAATGACAACTCAGCAGCAATACGCGGCGTTCACGAAAGTGGACGCTTTTTTATGCCTGATTCGGGTTCAGGTTGGAGTTTATGCGGCAGGTACAGCAAACGACAAGGCGCACATTTTTTGCGCACCTTGTCGTTCAAGCGGTTTTGATGATCGGAGTATTTCGTTTATTGCGCCGCGCGGGTAGATACGCGACTTGGCTCAGACCTTTTCAAAACTATGCCATGCTTCGCCGCCGCGTCCTCTGCGAGCTTGCGGTAGTATTCGGTGTGCTGTTCGACAGTTAAGTCCTTTGTCTCCTCATGAAGCTGCAACCGTATTTCGTGTACTTCCTGCATGGTCTTAGGCTCATTCAACATAATCAATTACCTCCGTTGGGGAATAGATTCCGATTCTTCGGTATCCCTCCCTGATATTTACCACTTCTGTCATTGTCACCGTTTTTCGTTTGACAATGTGTTGGAAGTTGTAGCTGACAATGAAATCAATATCATTGACTGTGGTTGCCGCGATATGGAGTGCGTCTGTGTCGTATTTCGCAGGGATTATGCCCTCCAAAACATAGAGCGCGGCAAGCCGTTTTACCTCGTCGCTCGACGGCAACGTGACAATGCCGTACTCCGAAATGAGGTGGAGCATTTTCGACTGTTTAGGCTCTTGCGCGCGGACAAGCTCGCCGAAAACGTAGTCAGATGTGTACGGCTCATATTTGCCCTGCGCGATCTCGCTGAACAACGCCAACGTGTCTCGTTGCTTTTCGGGATCGTTATCGGCAAAGACGAAGTTAAAGACCGAGGTTTCAAGGTATACCTTTGGAATCCGCACAGTAATCACCACTTTCTTTCTTATTATACACTAAATCGCGAGAAATTGCAACAACCAATTACAAAACCGAAGGGAGTACCAAAAATGGCGAAAGCAACACCACGCAGTCAACTCAATGAAATCACCGACCGCTTGGAAAAGGGTGTCGGCGAGATGCTTGACAGCGAAAAATTCGCGGCGTATCTGAAAACCATGTCGCGATTCCACTCATACAGCACCCGAAACACACTGCTCGCCAAACGTGAAAGCTCTCGTTCGCGCCTGTCGGCGGGTCTTGTTTTCGCCGAAATATCTCACCACCGTGGTCATAAACCTTGCGCGCGCAGAGCGAGCCAACTTTTGGGCGTGTTTGGTTAGCAAAACGAGTTGCGCGGTGATTGACAATGCGGGAATAAAAGTGATATAATTGTTGATATGACAAATTTCGTTCGGATAACATATCGCAAACAGGAGCCAATCGCCATGAAAACCCGCACAATAAATCTTTCGCGGCTTGCCGTCACAATCATAATAATCCTCGCTTTCGCACTCGGAGCATATCCCGCGCTCGCGGTCACATCGCCGTCGCGCGTCCTGCTGTCGTGGACGGGCGACCCCGCGACGACGATCACCATAACCTACGTTGACGCTGACGGCACCACCGAGGGTTTTGTGCGCTACTCGACCGACAGCGCGCTCGCGGACGCAACGGAAGTCCGCGCGACCGCCGTGCCAAACAAATCCGCGATGGATAACGACGGTGCGCGGTTCACCGCAACGCTCACAAACCTCACGCCCGCAACGACATATTGGTACAGCGTCGGAAACGGCGACACTTGGAGCGCGGCGCAGTCGTTTACGACCGCCGAGACAAGCCCCGACAACTTCTCGTTCGCGTTTTTCGGCGACATTCAGGTGACGCAGAGCGCGGCGACGGATTTCGCGGCGTGGGGCAAGCTCGCCGAAGCCGCTTATGCGAAAAACCCCGGTATCGCGTTCGCGCTGCAAGCGGGCGACATCGTGGAGAGCGGCATTACCACGGAGCATTGGGCGGCGTTTTTGGATAACGCGTCGCCTGTTTTCTCGAAAATACCGTTCCTGCCCACGAACGGCAACCACGAGAGCAATTTTCTCAGCGGCAAGCCCGAACTGTACCTCGACACGTTCACGCTTCCGACGAACGGCCCGCGTGGCTTTGAAGAGGAATTTTACTCTGTTGACTACGGTTCCGCACACATTTTGGTGGTCAATTCGTGGGTGTTCAGCGGCGAACAACGGCTCACCGCCGCGCAACTCGACGCGCTTGACGCGTGGGTTGCGTTCGACCTCGCGAGTTCCGACGCGAAATTCAAAATCGTACTGACGCATGTTCCGCTGTACCCCGTCCACAGCGACAACACGGGTGTTTCGGCGCGCGAGCATTGGATAGATACGTTCCAAAAGTACGGCGTGACGCTGATGCTCGTCGGGCATCAGCACGTCTACTCGCGACTGTCGCCGCTCACGAACGGCGCACCCGATTACGAGGACGGTATCACGCAAATCATGGGCAATTCGGGCTTGAAATTCTACGATTCCGCCGACGAGACATACGCCGAGCGCACTATATATAATGTATCGAATTATCAGGTGCTGACCGTGGACGGCGACGAGCTGATTGTGCAGACATTCGACATCGACGGCAACGAGTTGGATTACGTCGCGCTCACGCCGAGAGCGTCCGAGAGCGTGACACGCGCAGAGTACGTGGATATGCTGTGGCGTTCGGTCGGCTCACCAGTTGTCGAGGGCGTTGAACGGTTCACCGACGTGCCGCAAAACTCGCCGTATGCCGCCGCGATTGCGTGGGCGCGTAGCGCGGGGATCGTGGTCGGTGTCGGCGGCAACAGATTTAACCCGAACAGTAAGATACTGCCGAAGCATATGAATCTGATACTTGACAGATACAACGCGGTTATGGCTTGACAAGCCGTCCATATTCGGCTATAATAATATTAAATGTTAAATCAGCCGAAAGAGGAGGTGCTCTATTTGTATTATAAGCGTCACGCGGAGGAGGCAATCCTCAAATTATCTAAAATGTTCGGCGCGGTACTTGTCACCGGCGCACGGCAGGTGGGCAAGACTACGCTGCTTAAAGATGTCGCATCCGCCGCCGCGTATGTGACGCTCGACGACCCGCTTCAACTCGCGAGCGCGGTGGAGCAGAGCGGCACGTTCTTCAAAGACAACCCTCCGCCTGTTTTTGTTGATGAAATTCAATACGCACCTAACCTGTTCCCGCAGATTAAAATCATTTTGGACAGGGATAAGGCGAAAGGAAGTTTCTTTCTGTCAGGCTCTCAGCAGTTCAAGATGATGAAGAATGTCAGCGAGTCCCTCGCGGGACGCTTAGGGATACTTAACCTGCACGGGCTTTCGCTCCGAGAATTATCCGACGCGGCGTTCAATGAGCCGTTTTTGCCGACAGAGGAATACTTCTCGAAGCGGAAAATCGACGCACCGAAGATAAATTACTCCGATGTGTGGCAAATAATACACCGCGGCAGTATGCCTGAGCTTTGCGCCAACAGTGATTTCGATTGGCAGATGTTCTATGCCGCATACGTCAAAACCTACATTGAGCGCGACGTGCGCGACTTGACGCAAGTGGGCGACGAGGTGAAATTCTTGCAGTTTATGACGGTGACTGCAAGCTGCACTGGGCAACTTCTGAATGTCGCTTCGCTTGCACGCGATGTGGGAATAAGTCAACCTACGGCGGAGCGGTGGCTTTCAATCTTAGTCACTTCGAACCTTGTTTACCTGCTTGCTCCGTATCACAACAATATAACCAAGCGGACGGTGAAAACGCCGAAACTATACTATCTTGACACGGGGCTTGCCGCGTATCTGACGCGCTGGAATACGGCGGATGTGCTGAAAAACGGCGCAATGGCGGGTGCGTTTTTCGAGAGCTTTGTGATTTCAGAGGTCATCAAGAGCTACGCAAATCGCGGCGTATTGGAACTTCCGCTGTACTTCTACCGTGACCGTGACGGCAACGAGATTGATTTGCTGATTGAGGACGGCGGTACGCTTTACCCGATTGAGATAAAGAAACACGCCGACCCGAAAAAATCCGATGTGGCAAAATTCTCTCTGCTTGATAGACTCCCGACCGTCGCGCGCGGTCATGGCGGAGTGGTATGCCTGTATGACAACTTAGTTACCCTGTCGGGGAACGACAGAGCGATTCCAATCACTTTAATTTAATCGAGGGAAAATGAAAAGACTTGTATCCGCAATCCTCGCGCTGACGCTTCTGTTCGCGCTGTGCGTAATCCCCGCGGCGGCGAAGACAACATCGTCAGCGAAAGCCGACCGCGTGTTCGTCTACGCGAAAAACAGCAGCGGCAAGAACGTGTTAATCAAGGTCGTGACGCTCGACGAACTCAAAGCCATATCACACGGACAGCCGAACGGCAAAAACTATTACATTTCCAGCACGGATAATTATCCGACAACACAGTATTGCGAGTCGATAGGCATTACAATCCCCGAACTCGTGAACTACGTCAAGGGCGTGACTACCGTGCGGAACGCGTCCGCGCTCGGGTTCACGGGCAATGACACGATTCGCCTGATGGCGACCGACAGTTACGGCAATTACAATCGCTCGTGGACGTACAACGAACTCTACGGCACGACGCGCTACTACTTCGAGGGACTGTTCAAATCGTGGAGCATAAACTGGGAGATCGCGGGCGAGGACAATTCAAAATTCGGACTGACGCTCGACGAGTACAACGCGAAGTACAAGGATTCTGACCCGTACTACGCGGCGAAACGCACGGTGTTCAGCGGCGGCGTTGTCACCGTGCCGATTCTCGCGACAACATCGTTTTCAGGGCGTACAACGACCGATTCGCTCGTCGCGTCCACCGAGGTCGGGATTGCGGACTACATCGCCAAGAACGGTGGCGTTGTCGCGGGCAGTTTGAAAGACGTACTCACCGACGAGACCGCGTTGCGTCTCGCTCTGCCGATGACGGAAGCGGATTTAATGGCGGCGCACCGCACGTCGTTCGACAATTTCAAGTGGATATACAACATTCTTCTCGAACAGGCAACCGCGCCGAACATCGTGTCGCTCGGCACCGTCGCGGAACCCGTTGTAAGTGCGTCGGCAAGCGGCAACACGCTGACATTCACGCTGTCGTGCGCGACGGCGGGCGCGAGCATATATTACGGCGACGACGGCGCACCGCAGACGCTGTACACAAAGCCCGTAACCGTGGATATTACGGGGCGCGACCTCGCGGCGAACCCCGTGACGTTCTACGCAACGGCGGTCAAAGAGGGCTACGACGACGCGGGTATCATCACGACGAAATATCCCGAATTGTCGCCGACATTCAAGACGATGTACAGCGGCATGGCAAATCAAAGTCTAATATTCGAGGCGAATGACAGCGTGAGTGCGTCCGTGTGGACTGCGTGGGCGAACAAACTCACGTCAATCACCATAAAAACACCGTCCGCGAGCGGATACGTCCGCATTGACGCGGCGAAGTACAAGGTCAACAACACAGCGAAAACCATCACGTTCGACAAGTCGCTGTTCCCCGACACGGGTTCGTACAGTTTCATCTTCCACGCGACGGGTTTCGCGGACAAGTCAGCGTCTGTCACGATAAAGAAGCCCGCGCCGACGATAACGCCCGCGCCGAATCTCGGACTTGGCAGCGATATTGTGTTCACGTTCAACGACACGGAATTTCAGAGCGGACTGACGCTGTATGTCACGCCGCCCGGCGGCACGAGTACGATGATTTCCACCTCGTACCTCGACAGAACGCAGTCGGGCAAGGTCACGCTGAAAGCGTCGTACTTCGCAACGACGGGCTGCGCGATTAAAACGACGGGTGCGTACACATTCTCGTTCGTCAACAACAAGTATTCGCCCGACACGGTGACGGTAAAGAACGTGCAGATTCTCGGCGCGGCACTCGGCACGTTCGCGGACGTGCGGCAGGGCGCGTGGTTCTACGACGCGGTGAAATACGTCACGGATAAGGGCTTGATGACTGGCACGGCAACGACGGCGTTCGCGCCGACAACACCGATGAGCCGCGCCATGCTCGCGACGGTGCTGTACCGCACGGCGGGCGAGCCACGGGTCACGGGTACGAATCCGTTCTCGGACGTGAAGTCGGGGCAATGGTACACGAACGCCGTCATTTGGGCTAACTCAAAGGGCATCGTCACGGGCTACGGCAACGGCAAATTCGGGACGAACGACGACGTGACGCGCGAGGAGATTGCGGTCATGCTGTACCGTTACGCGGGTTCGCTCGCAGCAAGCGGCAATTTGAGCGCGTTTTCCGACGCAAACAAGGTGTCGAGTTGGGCGACAAGCGCGATGAAATGGGCTGCCGCGAATCATATAATAAACGGCTCGGACGGCAAGCTGAACCCGAAAAGCGCGGCGACACGCGCCGAAGTTGCGCAGATGCTGAAAAACTACGGCGCATGATGAGACGATTATTCTCCGCGACAGCGGCACTCCTGCTTGTGATGTTGCTCGTCCTGCCGCCGACAGTACGCGCGCTCGACGACGACGAGTTCAACGGTTTCGCCGCCGACACGCTGACAATTACGGTTGGCTACTTCGGCGGTCCGTACTATACGAAAAAGGTGTTCACGCTCGACGAACTCTGGTCGCTCGACGTGCAGTACGTCGATTACACGTTCATCGACAATATGCCGAGCGTCGTGATTGACCACGTTGCGGGTATTACGCTTGCTGACCTCATGGACGCGGCGGGGATTGACCTCGGCTCGATTCAGAGCTTCAACTTCTGGACGAGGGACAAGCAATCGGACTACTACACGTCTCTCTCCAAGACATTTCTCATCGACACGCCGCGCTACTGCTATTACAGTTTGCCTGACAACTTCGACTACGACGAGCGCGCGGGCAACGAATACGCGACGCTCGACGGTGCGCGCGTTCCGACGATGATCGCGCTCGGCGACGACTGGAACCGCTCAATTGCGGGCGCAAGTTTCGGCAGCGACTACGAAAATCTGAACACGAACACGCGGTTTCGGCTCGTGTTTGGGCAAACGGACGCGATAGCGCACACCGCGTCACAAAGCGCGAAGTGGATTCACAAGATTGAAGTCACGCTCGGCGGCGCACCCACGGTCACTATGGACGGCAGCGCACTTGACATGAAAGTCGGCAGCGTATTCCGCACCGAAGCGAGGGTGAATCTCGCCGACGCAGTCCTCGCGGGACATACAAAAGTGGATTGGTCGTCGAGCGATGACAGCATTGCGACGGTTGACGAGAACGGTACCGTAACCGTTCACCGCGAGGGTACGGCGACGATAACCGCGCGCGTTGGAGACTCGGTTTCGACAATCACGGTCACAGGCAGACCCGAAAACTGGGTCGCTCCGAACGGCGGCGGTTCGGTCGGCACACCGAGCGGTCTCACGGGCAACGCGGTGGGATATCCGCTGTCCATACTGCCGGGCGCGAACGTGCAGGCAATCGGGAACGATGGCGGCGTACAGAATTGGCGCACGGACGAGATGGCGGCTAACGCAATCGCGCTGCCGAATATTGCGCGGAAAAACCCGATGGTAGTCGTCATGGCTGTCGGCGCACTCGCGTTCGTGCTGGTCGGCGGCGGGGTAAAGCTCATAACATACAGGAAGTCGGTCGGAGGTAAATAATGTTAGCACAGAATCTTGGCGACGGTATGCGCGCCGTCGCGGAAGCACTAAACCTGCCTGTTTTAGTCGTACTTTACATATTCATGGCGGCGTCGGCGGTGCTCGTCGGCTCGCTCATTGTCGAGACGTTCACCGAGCGGATTCTGCTCAAAGCGAAGCTGCCGCAGATAACGGACAGGCTGTCGAAACGCGGGGAAAGTCTCGACGAGATTATTCGCACAAGCGGATTGCTCAAACGCCAGATAAGCGTGCTGAACGAAATTGTCAGCAGACCCGAGGTGTCGCCTGAAATGCGAGAGTCACTCGCCGCGCGCCTCACCGCGAAGGAGCAGTCGCACTACGACCTGATCCTGAAAATCTCCGACGTTGTTGTCCGTCTCGGACCGATGTTCGGACTGCTCGGCACACTCGTTCCGCTCGGACCGGGGCTAATCGCACTCGGACGCGGCGACACGCTCACGCTGTCGCAGTCGCTGCTGACCGCGTTTGACACGACGATAATAGGGCTGATAACGGCGGCGGTCTGCTTTGTAATCTCGACGATCCGCAAAAAATGGTACGCGGGGTACATGGACTCGCTCGATATGGTGACTGAAACACTGCTCGAAGCGATGAAACAGGAGGAATTGCAACATGAAACGAACATATAGCAGCAACCGCGCGCGCCGTGCGGGTGCGGACGACGAACTGAATCCGATGGACGGTGTGACGAATCTCGCGGACGTGATGCTCGTGCTCGCGGTCGGGATAATGCTCGCGCTTGTCATTAACTGGAACATAGATATTTCGCCGAAAGGCACGGGAAATGCGCAAACGCCGCCGAGTTACGTACAGATAAATCCGAGCGGCACCGATTCGGACGGCACGGTTCTCGACCCGAACGCGCAGTATGAGGAAGTAAATGTCAAGGTATACCGCGACCCTACGACCGGCGAGATGTTTATGGTTCAGATAGATGAAAATGAAGCGGGTAATTAGCGTATTCCTCGCGGTTGCAGCGATAATCGCGCTCGCGTCGTGCGCCGCTAAGTTGCCTGATATATCCGCATACGGCGACACGCCGATTGAGATTTCGGGACTGCTCGACGAGGACTTCACGATTACGCCGAACGAGCTTGCGAAGTTTCCGCTGACGCATTTGTCCGCGAACGGCGTTACGGCGCAATCGGGCAAGGTGGACAAGGCGAGCGACGTTGGCGTGACGCTCGTGGATTTCCTCGCGCATTACGGCAAATCGCCCGCCGATTTCAAGTATATACGTTTTTACGCATACGACAAGTACCAAATCACGCTCGGCGGCGCGAAATACACCGACGATGTGGTTCTGTTCGCGCTCGCGAGCCACGGCAAGCCGCTTGACGAAGCGTTACAGCCGATGCGCCTGATTATCCCGACCGCCGAGACGAATCAATGGATATACGGGATTGTGCGGATTGAGTTTGTGGCGCAGGGATAGCGCGCGTACATTTCGCTTGACAAAAGCGGTTGTGGCGAGTATAATATACTTGCAAGTATACTTTTTCGAAAGGCGGAGTTATCATGGCACAAATCTCTTTATACATTGACGACGCGATTGCAAGCAAGCTGAGTGCCGTCGCGAAAGCGAACAACTGCTCAGTTTCAAAATTTGTCACATCGGTCTTAACCGAGCGGTTTGCCGACCAAAGCACGAAATATGAGTTGAAGCGGCAACTGTTGTCAGAACTGCGCGGGGCGATAGACGACGCGACGCTCGTCGAACCGCCCGAAATACCGTGGGAGCTTGACGCGCCGCGCCCAACGGAGATGTTCCGATGACGTACTTTCTCGACACGAACATCTGCATTTACTACCTGAACGGCACGTCGGACAGCGTTGCGGAAAAGCTGAACGCGCTCGGTTTCACAGACGTGAAAATTCCGTCAATGGTGGCGGCGGAGCTATATTACGGTGCGGAAAAGAGCGGGAAACGGGAGCAAAACCGCGCTGTGTCGGAGAAGTTTCTGTCTCTGTACGAAATCGTGCCTTTTGAGGAAAGAGCCGCCGAGCATTACGCAAAAATCCGCGCCGAGCTTGAACGCGGCGGGCAACTAATAGGCAACAACGACATCGTAATCGCCGCGACGGCACTCGCTTTCGGCGGCGTACTCGTCACGCACAACACGGGCGAATTTTCGCGCGTTGACGGGCTTGCGATTGAGGATTGGGTTGAGCCGCCGACGCGCGGGTAAAATATTCAGCAACATGGTAGGAGACAATATGAAAAAGCGGATAATCGTAATACTTCTCGCGGTCGTGCTGGCGTTCGCGCTTGTTCCGTCCGCGCTCGCAAAGACTAACCCTGCGGGGCAGACTGTCGGAAACGTGCTTTTTTACGTCACGAACTCGCGCGGTGAGCAGATTCTCGTGTCGCAGATACCCGTCGCGACTATGGAAGCGGACATGAAAGCGGGCAAGATTGACACGACGGTTCACAATTACAGCTTGCTCGACAAGTTCACGACGACGCTACACCAAGAGGCGCAGGGGTTCACGGTCACGGAATTTTTAGAGTACGCGCAGGGCAAATCCACCGTCGCCGCGCTGCGCAACGCGCCGCTGTCGTGGACGGGTTCATCGACGATTCGGTTCTGGGAGATCGACCAGAGCGGCTATGACAGCATGGACACCTATACCTACGCGGATTTGTACGGTGCGCCGCGCTATAACTTCCCCGCGCTCTACGAATATTGGGATTATGCCAAGCAGGATTACTACGACCCCTCAGGAAAAATGTCCAGAGCGCAGGTCATTGACTACATCTTTGCGCATGGCGAACCCGAGGTGTTTCTGCTGTCTGTGCGCGCGTTCTCACAGCGGTATATGGTGACGGACGAGAAGTACGGCATTGATTACAACATGGAAAACTACTGGTATAACAGAGGTTTACTCGACAATGAGCGCACAATCCGCGTTATGAAACCCATGACGCGCGACGAGCTTTACGCCAAAACGCCGACCGCGTCCGACACGCGCTATTGGACGGCGAATATCCTGCTCGACATGGCGGCGCGCCCGAATATTACCTCGCTCGGCACCGTCGCCGCGCCGACCGCGACGATGACGGACTTCGGCGACAACTACTATATCCGATTCTCAACGACCACAGCGGGCGCAACGATTCTGTACAACCACAACTTCATTTCGCCGAGCTACACGCCGACCTCGCCTTACGGCGACGGTGCCGTGATTATCCCGAAATCCGCGTTCCCGAACGGCACGGTCACGATGACGGCGCGCGCCGTGAAAGAGGGCTACACCGACGCGGGTGTCGTGACGCTGACGCTGCAATCCTCAGGCACGGAGCAGAACCCCGAAACTTCCGCGACAGCGTATTCCGACGTTCCCGAAGCGCACTGGGCGTTCGCCGCCGTGAACTACGTCATGGAGAAAAAGCTGTTTGACCTGCCGAGCAAGAATACGTTCGGCGCGTCCTCGCCGATGACGCGCGCGGCACTCGCCGTTGCGCTGTACCGTCTCGAAGGTTCGCCCGATGTGACAAAATTCGTTGACTTCACAGACGTTTCAAAGGGTACGCCGCTGTCGGCTGCGGTGTCGTGGTGCAACGCTGCGGGGATCGTGCTGGGCAACGGCGACGGCACGTTCGCGCCCGACAAGTCGATCACGCGCGAGCAGATCGCCGCGATGATTTACCGCTACGCCGCATACAAGCGGTGGGATTTGTCCGCAAAGGGCAACCTCTCGGTGTTCCCCGACAACGGCAAAATCTCGACGTGGGCGGGCGCGCGCGAATCGCTCGTGTGGGCGAACGGCATGAAGTACATCAACGGCACGGCGAACAACGGCGTGACGACCATAGACCCGCAAGGCACCGCGACGCGCGCGCAGGTCGCGCAGATACTGTACAATATGCGGTGACGCGACCGATTTTAGCAATATTTACGGAATTTTCATTTCTCTCTTGATTTTCTTTGTGCGTTGTGGTATAATCCGCGATGTAAGCGCATTTGAAAACTCAATACGGCTTTTCTCAAACGTAACCATGCGGCTCTGCAATGCTCTTAGCCTGAACACATGAACGCATGGTCTGAACCGCGAACACGGAGCGCGTTCACAGGTTGTCAGGGAAACCTTTCAACACATGGACATCAATCTTGATGTCTTTACAAGGGCGGAAAAGTGACTTCGGGGCATCGTCGGGCTTATTGGCGTTGCCGCAAGATTTGATGAGGTCACGGCGTTCTGTCCATTCGGACGGAACGCCGTTTTATTTACGCCGCAGACGAATTGCACATCGAGTGGGGGTACCCCCACTCGCATCCCGCCCGTAGGGCGGGATTACAAAGACGTTTCACGGCACAGCAACGGTTATGAGCCTGCACACAGGCTGTAATATACAATTCGGTGGTTCAAAACCACTCGTCGCCCGCAGAGAATGTGAAAATCGCGGGAGCCGCCACAGGCTGAAACCGTCTCGGTGAAGTGGAAACTGAAAAACACACAGCGCGTATCAAATTTGACCGATGAAAGGGTGATTGTGATGAACAACCTACATACCGCGCGCCGTTCACCATCGCACTCTCGGTATATTCGAAATAGGGGACTTGTCGGCTCCACAACAGGCAACGGAGCCGGCGTATACGTCCTCGGCACGTTCACGCAGAATGGCGGCACGATGCAATACAACGCCGCAGGCGGGAACGGCGGTGCAGTGTTCATTGCCGCTGGCGGCTCGTATACGATTACGGCCGGTACGATTACACCAAACTCGGCGACAGGAAGCGGAAATGGCATCTACGTCACTGCGAGTGATACGCTCACGCTCTCGCCGAGTGGCGCAGGAGCGATTACGTTAAGCGACACGGTTTACCTCGCAGCAGGTGTGACGTTCAACATTGGAGCAGACCTCGGCACTGGGGTAAACGGCACGATAACATTAGGTTTTGCTGATCCAGATGACGGTAGATTGGTGGCCATTGCTGGCGATTCCTCTTACGCAGAGGATAGTGCAAGTAAACTCGTATACCAGAGTGGTTGGAGTTACGTAGCAGACGGAGTAGAAATTTACCTTATATACGAAAGCAAATAATAAACCAAGAACAGGATAGGGCGAGTAAAATCGCTCTATCCTGCTCTCAATATAATAAAATATTAAAGGGGTTATCCAAATTATGAAAAATCGCAGATTCCTGTCAGTTGTTGCCATTGTTCTGATTTTGGCAAGCGTTTTTACGTTCAACGCATTTGCAGCAGGGGAAACAACAAAGACTAATTCAGGTAGTGATGAGGTCACTATAACATTTAAGGCAACTTCGTCGGGGAATTCCCTCGGTTCGCAGGCTGTATTTATTGCTTATGATATAAGTGTGTTTGAGGTGGTTGGAAGTTCACTAACCTTGTCAGAATATGCCAATGCTTTGACGAATTATAGTACAGGACCGGCATTATCAGTGACAGCAATAGATGTTGTTGACAGTAGTGGATTTCAGGGTACTTTTTCTTCTACGGCACCTGAAGCTGCGCGAGGACTGACGGGTTGTAGAGTTAATGTATACAAAAAATCAATAGCGGCTGATAATGATATTTTCACCCTGACGTTCAAAATAAAAAGTGGAGCTACGCCGAATACTGATGCTGGATATGTTTTCACGACATATTCGTCTTCATCAACTTTTTTTATGGACGCAACGCCTTCAACAGTTAAAATATCCGAAGCAGATAATGGCGGCAACTCATCCCCCACATACACCGCGACTGCCACAGGCGACGACACCGCTACGGTCGGCACTCCGTTCGACGTTGCGGTAACGCTGACGGCAGCCCCGACGACGAGCGAGTTCGCGCAGGCAGAGGTTGCGCTGACGTATGACGCGACGCTTGTCACGCCTGACCTCACGGGATTGGATAACGTCAGCGATTCGACTGTGCCGGGTACGCTGACGATTACGAAAGTTGCTAATGGCGGCTTAGGTGCTGCGGTCGGAGACGGCGCGCTGCTCGCGACGATACCGTTTGAGCCGATTGCGGCGGGAGAAGCGACATTCAGCGTCAGTACGGGCGCGTCGGTGTCGTTTGTCAAGAAGCAGGGCGAAGATACGTTTGATATCGTCGCGGGCGAGGACTTGGTTGTGGAAATCTCTGCCGCAACGCCCGCGTATGAGTTTGATGACGCGTACAACGGTCTGCCGACAGGGTACAAGCTGTTGCTGAAAGAAATCTCGGCGGACGACGCGGCGAAAGTCTGGACGTATGACGGCGCGGCGATGCACAACATTTACAAGAACAGCAAATATTACGCGACGTACATAGTCGCGAACACTGTGACCGCCGAAACCGCAGGCACGATAGTCATAACCGCGACAGCGTACAGCGTGAGTGCGAATATCAACGGCGACGGCAAGGTGAACATCAGCGACTCGCAAATCGCGTTCGACTTCGCGAACGGGTACGTCGGATACTTAGACAGTGCCACCCTCACAATCGCGATTCGTCTCGCGGCAGATGTAAACGGCGACGGTCAGGTCACATCAACCGACGCGCAAGCGATCAACTACGCGATTCACCACAGCGGAAATCTGCCTGACTAAGCAAGAACCTCAGTGGGTCGGGAAACCTGTCCGCTGAGGTGAAACGCAAAAAGAACGAATTTCTGTGAGGGTGAATATGAAAGATTCAAGACTGAAAATATCAATTACGAAGCGCGTGTTGCCAATCCTACTCGTCGTTATGATGGTGTTCGGATTGTTTCCGCTCTCCGCTTCGGCGGACGCACCGAAGGCGGTACTTGCGCCATCGGCAGCGAGCGTTTCGCTGAACGCAGACTTTACCGTCGCGCTGTCCGTTACTGAGGGCGGGGCGTATGTCGGGTTGCAAGCGGTCGTCACATACGATGCGACGCGCGTCGAGTACAAAAGTGCGTCGCCGACGACTGCTGACGGCATTCTCGTCGATGTGTACGAGGAAACACTCGGCACGTTGCTGATTACCGTGAACGGCAGTGCGTCGATAGCTGATTCGGCAACCGCGCTTACGCTGACGTTAACTGCGAAAGCGGCGGGGACGGCAAACTTCTCTGCAAGCGATGTAGAGATCGCGCCTGTAACACGCGGCAGCGCGGTGTCGGCAACGGACGCAAACGCGAGTGTGACAGTTGAAAGCGCGCTCACGCCGTCAGCCGGCGACCCGTGGGTTGACGCAGACCTCGTTATTTACACGGTTGAGGAACTGCTTGCGTTCGCGGAGTCTGTGAGCGGCGGCAATACATACGCGGACGAAGTAGTGCGTCTCGGCGCGAACATCGACCTGTCGGGCGTGCCTGAGTTTCCCGGTATCGGCAGTTACAGTGCCGGTATAGCTGCGGATCGCAAACCGTTCTCCGGCGTGTTCGACGGCGATGGGTACACGGTCAACCTCGCTATTAACACGCCGAGCCGCTTTGGGTTGTTCGGATACATAAAAGACGCTGTCGTTAAAAATCTCGTCACGACAGGCAGCGTGACGTACACAGGTTCTAACAGTTTTAACGGTGTCGGCGTGGCCGCAGTAGTCTACATTTCACTCAATTCCGTGATAGAAAATTGCGTGAATCGGGCGGATGTCACCGCGTTGGGATACACGGGTTCTACCGGTGTTGGCGCGGCGGGGATTGTTGGCAGATCGGTTTACGGCGATGAAGTTTCGCAAAACCCGGTCGGCTCGTCGTACACCTATCAGGACACGCTCGTAAAAAACTGCATCAACTACGGCACGATCCGCTCATCAAGTGGTGCCGCAGGTATTGCCTATTCTGCAAACCACATTGTTCAATGCGGAAACGAAGGCAATATTTTCGGAGACGCCGCCGGGGCAAATACGCAGGGCAGCGTAGGAGGCATTGTTGCGGTATCCAGTGCAAATGACACTGCGTTAACGTATATATACAGTGTGTATAATACGGGTACGGTAACGGCGGAACCGGCATATACCACCTCTGTTGGCGGCATTGTCGGAGCCGTAAATCGCATCACGATAAAGAACAGCTACAATATCGGTGGCGTTTATCAAAACGGGCATAGCATCCATGTCGGCGGCAGTTCGCCGGCAAACGCGGCCGGTATTATCGGCGTTACGTTAACCGGGGTGAACAGCGTTTGGAACTCATACAGTGCCGGCACTATCTACGCAGCACCGGTGGAAGACAGAACAACGCCGACCATCGTAAGTCCGATTGGCAACGGACCCGTACTCGAGAACTGTTACGACGCGCGGACAACCCTGCCCGCGTCGCCAACGGCGGCAGAGTTGAACCAAAACGGCGACAGCGAGTTTATCGACGGAACAAACGGATTCCCGATTCTCAAATGGCAAACCGCCGTGGACGCGTATCTCGTGACGTTTATGAGCGCGGACAACGCCGTCGTGACGATCACGGGCAGGCAGGGTTCGGGGACGCAGTTCGTCCTGCCGACAGGGACGTACAGCTACACGGCGACGAACGGCGCGTCAGGCACGTTCAACGTGACGAGCGGTCCGAAAACAATCGCATTGTCGGCTGAGGTCACGTTCCTTGACCTGCCGAACGGCGCGACGCTGACGGTAAAAAGCACGGAGTCAGGCGCAAGCGATCAAACGGTCTCGGACGGCATAATCACGCTGCCGAACGGAACATACGAATTTACGGCGACGTTGGGGTTGGAATCGGTATCAGGCGAGTTCATCGTCGTCGGCGTGGATCGCGACGTTACGGTGCCGAGAATCGCGGCAATGGTTGACGTGACCTTCGCCGTCACGCCGCCGACGGCAACCATCGCGGTAAAGGACAGCGACGGCGGCGCGGTCACGGCAAAGGCTGACGGCAAAACATTCAGCCTGTACGTCGGGGAAACATACGACTATACTGTCAGCCTGCCGAACTACGTTCAGCAGAGCGGCTCGTTAACGGTAGACGCGGCGGAAATCATACCGATCACGCTGTTGCGCATAACCGTGGACGTTGCGTTCAACGTAACCCCGTCCGACGCGGCATTCGAGCTGAAAGACGGCTCCAATCAAGCGGTCACGCCTGTTTCAGGCAACACTTACCGACTGAACGTCGGCGACACATACACATACAGCGCGAGCAAGAACGGCTACGAAACGCTGCAATCGGTCAGCTATCTCGCGAGCGCGTCAGCAACCGCCGTCTCGGTGACGCTGCGTCAACACGCAACGGTAACGATAGCGGTCACTCCGACGAACGCGTCGCTGACGGTAACGTCGAGCGGAGATATCGTCGCGGCGGACAGCTCGGATACGACCACGGGCGTACACACATATACGCTCTACGTCGGACAACCGTACAGCTACACCGTGAGCGCGACGGACTACAACAGTGAAACCCACGGGTTCACGGCAGCGGACGGTCAGCAACTCTCCGTTACACTGTCGCCGTCCACGTTCGGCACGGGAACGATGATCTGGGGCAACGAGAACGCGGGTAAGCAAAACACCATAACCACGGGCGGCGTGTACGACATTGCGCCTGAGGCTAAGGGCGTAATCACCATCAACACAACGCAGCCTGTAACGCTCGTCGGGCGCGGCGTGGCTCAGTCGAATATGTATACGGACGTTAAAATCGTCAGCACGGCAGGCGTAAATCTGACGCTCAGCAACGTATACATACTCAACAACGGCACAAAACCGTTCAACGCGCTGGACTTCACGGGAGACGACAACGTACTGACGATTTCAGGGACGAATCTGCTGGAAATGGAAGGGTTCCAAGGCAATGCCGTTCCCGCGCTTGTTCACGTGCCGTCAACGGCGAGTCTGCTCGTAAACGGCTCAGGTACGCTGTACTTCTACAAGCAAGGCGGCGGCGCGGGCTTCGGCGGCAATATCGCTGAATCCAACGGAGCGATTACCTTTGACTGCGCAAAAATCTTCGGCAAAGGCACACATCAGGGCGCGGTAATCGGCACGGGTTCCGGCGCGACGACACCCGGTCCGATCACGATTAAGTCGGGAGAGATCAACATCATATCCAACGCGCGCGGTGCTCTGATTGGCGGCGGCGCGAGCAGTACGGGCGGCACCTCAGGCGGCAATGTCTACATCGAGGGCGGCACAATCACGCTGAATGTGGACTATTCAGGCGCGGCAATCGGCGGCGGCGGATACAACTTGGGTAACGACGCGAACGGCGGTAAGGTGTACATCTCGGGCAGCTCATTGCGCACGTTCATTGACTATAACGCAACCGATGAGGACGGCAACGGGGATCACACGGATACCATGTGGTCGGGCGTCACGGAAGCGGGCGTCAACGATACCGCAATAACCGCTGAAAAAGTGGACGGCGGCGGTACCGCGTCGGTCTACCTGTTGACGTTTAACACCGAGCTGCTTTCGGCGGACGCGGACACGTTCACAGTCAAGACAGACGGCGGCAACACACCTATTTACAGCGGCGGTCTGCATCGGTACAAATACATCAACGAACAGTTGCCGAAGCTCTCGCAAATTGCCATTTCGTACACCGTGGACAACTGGGTGGCACTCGACGACCCGAACCTCTACCTGTACCTGACGGGCGAGAATCACGCGCTGGACGTCAACGGCGAAGCGTTCACGGCGACGTGGAACGCGACGACAGAGACATTCACAGTTGCCTCTGCCGCAAGTGAGGTCATAAAGGTTGAAAGCGCGCAGACAGTCGGCGACGCGACAACGGCGACAATTGACGGCGATGAGCTTTCAGGCACGGGCGATATTGAGTTGGCAATCCCCGTCCCGCTGAACGCTGACAGACAAAACACGTTTGAAGTAACATTCATAAACCACGCGTTACAAACCATCAGCACCTCGGGACGTAAAGTGCGGCTTGAAACCGCGCTCGGAACGCTCACGTTCGACGCGGCGGCTCTCGCGAAGCTGGCACAGTTGGCGGGAACCTATGATCTGGTCATTGAGATCAAGGATATAAGCCCGAACCACGACCGAACGCTGTTCGAAATAACAGCGACGGCGCACGGTGTCCCGATTTACACCGACGGCAACGGCGGCGGCACGGTGACGATTGCCCTGCCGTACACGCGCAGTAATACCGACCTGAATGTTGTGCTCGAAGTCTGGTATCTGGTCAACGGAGTTCGCGTGACGAACATGAACGCGTCATTCGCGAACAATCAGGCGGTGTTCCCCACGAGCCACCTATCTCAGTACGAAATCGTGGAGAACGCAAGCGAGGTCGGACTGAAAGCCGCACCGACCGTCAGCGGAAAGACCGCCGCAGCCGTGATTACAGGCACTAAGGTCAGCACCGCGCCTGTGACGGTAGACGCGCGCTCGTCGCTCGGAAGCGCGGCGGAGCAGGTTACGGTAACGCTTGAACGCGACGCGCTTGCCGCGCTGATCGCCAAACCCTCGGAGTTGACTATCCGAACGGACATCGGGACGTTTAAGTTCCCCGTCAGCTCGCTCACAACGCTGAAAAACGCGAACAGCGGCAACGTGAATCTGGCGTTCTCCAAGGTAGTGGACGACAACACGCATCGTTATACGTTCAACGCGACAGTGCCGTTCACGGTGAGCGTACCGTTCTCGACAACGAGCAACGAGGTGCGCGTATATCGGGTGACAGGCACGAGCCGAACCGAGCTGTCAAGCACGGGCTTCACCTATAACAACGGCATTGTGACGTTCAGCACCAACGGCGCAACTGTTTTCGAGATAGAACAGGGCGGCACGGGCGACCCGTACGCTACGGTCTGGGACGGACGCAGCATCGATATCACATGGTTCAACCCGTCCGCAAGCACGTACCACATCAAAACGCCCGCGCAGCTTGCGGGTCTTGCCGCTCTCGTGAACGGTCTGTACAACGACGAGATTGACACGATTGTCGGCAACACCGCGTACATTCAGGTGCTGAACGGTTACGGCACGGAGAGCGGCGAGGGGTACAACATGAGTACGCCGTCGTACCATTACGGCGCGTACAACTTCGCGGGCAAGACCGTGTATATAGACAACGACATCGACATGGGTACCGCAAACTATATGCCCATCGGCGGTCAGTATTTGATGACACCGTTCGACGCGACGACGCGCATTGACGCGAGCTTCAACGGCGTGTTCGACGGGCAGGGACACACAATCACAATTAACACGAACCGTTGGGCGGGAACTGCAATGTACGGCGACGGCAGCTCGGTGGGCTTGATCGGACGCTTGGGCGTTCACGACAACGACGCTGCAAGTCTGCGCCGCGCGAACATCGGGGTGCGCAACGTCATCGTCGAGGGCAGTGTCTACGCAAACCGCTCCGTCGGCGGCGTGGTCGGCAAGGTCGGCAAGAACAACGGCGGCGCGTTCATCACGAACTGCGCGAACTACGCGACGGTGACAGGCACGGACGCGAAAGGCACGGGCGGTATCGTCGGCGCGGGTTGGATCGGCGTGACGATCAGTAGTTGCTACAACGCGGGCAGGATTACGAACAACTACGGAGCTGTCGCGGGCATTTCGGGCAGTAACGAGGGCAGAATCGAGAACTGCTACAACTACGGCAAAATCACGACGAGAGCAACCTTGCAATCCGCCGCAATCGCGTCAAACAACGGCGGCGGCTCGTATGTGAACTGCTACTGGCTGACGGGTAGCGCGGACATTGGCGTGTACGGCAATCCGCAACTCGGTGATGGCGCGGAGCTGACGTCGAGCTACATGAAGTCGTCGGACTTCGCGGCGCAGATGGGTTCGGCGTTCACGCGCGACAACGGCGTGACGCTGTACAACTACGGCTACCCGATTCTCGCGGTCGGACAGTACACGATACCGCGCGGCGACAGCGGTTCGGCGACAATCACGCCGCCCGCGACGGTATCCGGCGGCACGGCGAACGCAAGCGTGACGACGACCGAGGTCACAACTGCGGTCAATGCGGCGCAAGCGGGCAACATCGGCGCGGTTACGATCATTCCGCAGTTCAGCGGCAACGCGAACGCCGTCGCGGTGACAATCCCGAAAACGTCCGTGAACGCAATCAAGAACGCGAATCTCGAACTTATAATCGAGACGTCGGTGGGCGACCTCACGTTCAACGCGGCGGCACTGAGCGCGATAGCGGCAGCCGCGTCGGGTAACGACATCAAAATCACCATTCAGAACGTGGACAAAGCCACGCTGACGGCGGCGCAAAAGGAATCCGTCGGCGACAGACCGTTGCTCGAAGTCGTCATCACGTCGGGCGGCACGGTCATCACGAATCTCGGCAGCGGCAAGCTGACAATCTCGGCGCCGTACACGCTGAAAACCGACGAAAAAGCGTCGGGTGTCGTCGTGTACACGCTCGGCAGTGACGGCAAGCTCACGGCTATCACGGGGCGGTACTCGAACGGCACGGTTGAGTTCACGGTTTCGAGCCTTGACAAGTTCGTCATCGGCTACGACGCGGACGCTGCGTGGGATAATCCGTACATCGACGTGCGAGAGGGCGACTGGTTCTATGACGCGGTGAAATACGTCACGCAGAACGACCTGATGAACGGCGTCGGCAACAGCCGATTCGCGCCGAACGCCAACCTGACGCGCGCAATGCTCGCGACGGTGCTGTATCGCTTGGAGGGCGAACCCACGATAACGGGCGCGAACCCGTTCAGCGACGTTGCGGCGGGTCAGTGGTACACGAACGCGGTAATCTGGGCTGAGAGGCACGGCATTGTCGAGGGCTACGGCAACGGCAAGTTCGGTCCCGAGGACAACATCACGCGCGAACAACTCGTGACGATGCTCTGGCGGTACGCTAAGTACAAAGGCTACGACTTGACAATTAACAATGAACAATTAACAATTAACAATTTCGCGGACGCAGATACGGTGTCGGACTACGCGAAGGACGCGATGCGCTGGGCGGTCGCCGTGGGGCTGATACAAGGACGCACAACCACGACGATAGTACCGCGCGGCACCGCGACACGCGCGGAGGTCGCCGCGATATT
>JAISJJ010000109.1 GCA_031261585.1 Oscillospiraceae bacterium | reverse complement strand
TCGGCGTCCCGTCCCCGATAACGCTCAGACCCAAAATACGGGACGCCGAGGGCGGCGTCCCCTACGCAAGATGGTGCAAGGTTGGACGCAGGAGCGAGAACCAAGACCCTGACGCGCACCAATGTGCGGCAGCGAAACGAGCCGCAGGGTCTTTTAATGTGGCGTGACTGGGCAATTAACAATTGACAATGTACAATTAACAATTTACGTAGGCTTGGACGAGGGTTACGGGAAACGGGAATAAGCTCGATCAACGTTCAAGTAAATCCCACGTAATTGTTCATTGTTAATTGACATCGCCGCCGCTGCCGTTCTCGCGTCTCACGGAAGCGAGAAGGGCGCGGTGCGTTCCCTCCAACGGGCTTTGGTTACTTTCTCTCGACAGGAAGTAACGCCGTCCGCCGCAGGCGGGACAGAGTTGCGAAACGCAGAGCATTGCCTGCGACGCAAGTCGCGAGATGAATCGATGATCAGGGGGATTCTTCGCTGCGCTCAGAATGACAGGGGCGGGCAAGTCTCGCGCGTGAGATTCTTCGCTTCGCTCAGAATGACAGGAGGGTGCTCGACAGGGACAGTGCAGAATGATGGCAGGGGCGATGTGGACATCGCCCCCTACGAGGACGAGAGTTGCACAACGCAAGAGGATTTTTCACAGGCTCAGAACGACAGTATTGTCTCGAAAATGCGCATTATCTCAAAAGTTCATGCGAATTTCATAGGAAATTTGCAGAAATTTCAAAAATAACGGTTGTAATATTCGCGCGGTTGTGATACAATCTGATTATTAATTTGGCAAAATAGTATCTATCTCCCACAAGGACGTATATAGAAATGAAAAAGAGAAGCAACACAATATACAGCGGCGCGCGGCGACCTCGCGGATTGACATTCATCGGCTGTCCGCGCGGTCTGTATCGCGTTCTCGCGCTTATCATGGCGGTGGTGATGCTGACGGCGGCACTCTCGTCGTGCAAACCCGTGAATCCGTCGGTGGACATAACGGGTTACGAGGATACGCAGGCGGAGTTGACGTTCCCCGAGGGCGGACGCTTCGTATTGACCGCAGAGCGCGTCGCGACGTTGCAGACGAAGAACCCGAAACCGCTGTCGCAGCTCGGTGTATCCGATATCGTCGTGATCATTGAGACTTCGCCCGTCAAAGCGGAGTTGCAGCAAGAGGTGCGCATAGCCGTGGAGAAGTACAACGCGGCTGAGGTCGCGCGGCAGAACGACGAAGCGCAGGATTCGTTCGACATTCTCGACGATGAGATCGTGCTGACGAAGGGCAGTCTCACGATGATGCTCGCCGATGAGCTGAAAGTGCTTGCCGACGCGCAGAATACGCTCGCGAACACGCTGTCCGCCGCGCTCGCCGCAAAACAGTCCAAGGTCGCCGCGATCGACATCAAGGGTACCATAACCACACAGACGGGCGACGAACCCCAACCGTTCGATTTTGAGGCACTGTACAACTACCTGAACCGCGAACCCGTCAACGCGAAGTACAACGCCGAGACACAGTCGGTCGACGCGTCACAGCGCGGTGTCAGCTTTGACATGGCGGCGGCGATATCGCTGTACGACGACGCGGAGGACGGCGAAAAGGTCGCGATTCCGCTCGTGTTCACAGAGCCTGAGGTGACGACAGAGCAGCTCGAAGCCGCGCTGTTCCGCGACGTTATCACGGAGCGCACGACGTATACCAGCGGCACGAGCAACCGTCTCAACAACGTGACACTCGCGGCGGCGGCCATCGACGGCACGGTGCTGAACCCCGGCGACACGTTCTCGTTCAACGCCATAGTCGGTGAGCGCACGACGGCGAGGGGCTATAAGTCCGCGGGCGCGTATGCCAGCGGCAAGGTCGTGGAGGAGATCGGCGGCGGTATCTGTCAGGTGTCCAGCACGCTGTACGACTGCGTGTTGCGCGCCGACCTCATCGTGGTGGAGCGGCGCAACCACATGTTCACCATTTCGTACCTGCCGTACGGCATCGACGCGACGATCAACTGGCCGAATATCGACTTCAAATTCCAGAACACCACCGAGTACCCGATGCGCATAGAGTCCAAAATGGACGGGCGCAACATCACCATCAAGCTGATCGGCACAAAGACCGATACGCGCACGATAAAGACCGACTACTCGGTTCTCAGCACGCTCGCGTCGAAAACGATTTACGTCGAGGACGAGACGGTTCCCGAGGGGACAACGGTCGTCGACACGGAGGGGCATCCCGGTTACGTCGTCGATACGTATAAGCTGTATTACGACGAGAACGGCACGTTCATCGAGCGCGTAAAGGTGTCGCACGACACGTATATCGCGCAGAACCGTGAGATTCACGTGCCGATAGGCAGTCTCGACGCGGACGGCAACTATATCGACCCGTCGACGGTGACGCCGACCCCGACCGAGCCGACAGAACCGCCCGATCCGAGCGCGACACCCGCGATAGACATCACGCCCGAGCCTGAGCATCCCGACTACCCCGACTATCCCGTCGACCCACCCCCCGACGCGACGGACGATACGGAGACCACGCCCGACGGGTACTAAACCGATAATTTCGACGGGAGTTGCGAATATTCGCAACTCCCGTTTTGTTGTGTTCAGGGCGGAAAAGCCCGATACATGCCGCAGAATGTCGGATATTGTGTAGGGGCGACCCTGTGTGGTCGCCCATACGCAGACCGAAAATTGTATCAAAAACCGAAAATCTGCGATTCAAGGACGGGCGCAAAAAGACGCAAATTGAGCGACATGGCTACCGCATTTATTTTTCAACGTTCCAACTCTCGTCATTGCGAGCCGCGCGAAGCAATCCAGAACCCCGTTTCTTCGTCCAAACTCTCGTACAACGCGGGATTGGACGAGGTTGCGGGGGACTGGATTG
>JAISJJ010000062.1 GCA_031261585.1 Oscillospiraceae bacterium | reverse complement strand
TCTCCCGCGCTTTCGCCTCTGAAAGTTTCGAACTCTTGAAATACTTGTTTGCCATTGCCACACCTCGCTTTGAAGTATACTACTTCATTTACTCGGTGTCAAGTCCCTTGTTAATTGTTAATTGACATCGTTGCACTTTATCAAAATCTTTACAAACTTCCCGCTCACTTGCGCGTCGAACGCGGCTACGCTGTCGTCTATCGAGAACACCGTGTCCGTGAACGCGGCGAGGTTCATGCGCGGCAGGAGCTGCAGCGCGCGGGGGAACGCGTACGGCGAGATGTACGTACCCGTGATCGTCAATTCGTTGCGGTAGCAGTACTCGTACAGGTTCAGCGGCAGGTTGTACTCGCGCGGGAACATCGCGGAGTAGCACAGCGTGCCGCCCTTTGCCGTGATTCGCGGCAGGACGGGCGCGGCGGACGGCGCACCTGATACGTCAAGCACCGCGTCGTACCCCAACCCGTCCGTGATGCGCATCGCGGCGTCGTACACGTCCTCACTCGTCGGGTCAATCGTGAAATCCGCGCCGAATTCGACGGCGAGGGCGCGGCGTTCCGCAATCGGCTCCGACATCGTGAGCGCGGTCGCGCCCATGATTTTGAGTGCCTGTATCGCGAGCAGCCCAATGGGTCCGCCGCCCGATACGAGAACGCGCATGCCGATTTTCGGCGCGATTTTGTCCATGAACCGCACGATCACGGACACGGGTTCGAGCAGACACCCCTCTTTCAGGCTTACCTCGTCGGGCAGCTTGAACACCTGCGACTCGTTCCACACGAGATATTCGCTCATGCCGGGGCGGTTCGACTCGTCGGCGTGTTCGCAGAACTGTTCCTGACCGTTGCGGCAGTAGTAGCACGTGCCGCAGAACCGCAGGAAGTTGCCCGCCACCCTGTCGCCGACTTTCAAGCCCTTGCGCGTCGCCTTTTTGCCCAGCTCGACAATAACGCCCGACACCTCGTGTCCCAACCCGAACGGCGGCGTGTTGCCGAAAATCCCCGCGATATTGTGCGGATCGGAACCGCAGATCGAACAGTACGCGACCTTGATCTTCACGTCCTCGTCGCCCACGGGGTCCTCGGGAATTTCGAGCGTCTGCACACGCCCGCGCTTCGTCTCGTTGGGGTCTTTCAGCGAACCGACCTTGACACAATGGATAGATTTCATGTTATTTACGCTCCTTGATGAGTATTTTTTGATTTATCTCGGCGATACGTCACCGCCCGCGTCTGTCGCGTCCATGCACGCCTGAATGTTGCGCGGAATCGTCGGGAACATGCTCAGCCCAAACAGTTTCGCCTTGCGTTGCAATGCGTCCGCTGCGGTATCGTACGATGCGCCGCTCAGCACGAACGCCGTCTCGTCCTCGTCAAAATATTCAGGCGGAAGTGCGTATTTCACCGCGTCGCGGTTGAGTTGGCACGAATACGTGCATTTCAGGCAACGCATGACCGTGTGGTGCGCGGACTGCGGCACAAATTCGGGGAACTCGCCCGCATTTGTGGACAGCATCGAGTAGCAGCGCGACACGTCGACAAGATACTCGCCCTCTGTCAGCGCACCCGTCGGGCAACGGCGCAGACAGTCGCCGCACGATGCGCATTGCGGTGCCGTCGTGAAACCGCGCCACTCGCCGTTCTCTGGCGGCATGTCCGAAAAGTACGCGGAATACAGGAAAAAGCTCCCGAATTCGGGCGTGTACGTCACGTTGTTGCGCCCGTATACCGCCAAGCCCGAAGACACACCGAGCATCTTCATCGGCAACCACCCCGCCGCTTTCACGGCGTGGTATCCTGCGCTCTCCGCCGCCTGCGTGATGTAATTATCCGTCTCGGTGGTGTCATACGGGTTGACCATCGCGGAATAAACCCTGTAATCGCGGGCGTTTTTGCGGAATATCAACTCCGCGTAACTGTAACTTTTCGTCACCGCGATGATCAGCGACTGCGCCGCGAACGGCAGTTCCGGCACGTCGTAGCTCGTGATCGACAGGAACCGCTCGGAGGTCGGCGGCAGCGTGCGCGACGCGCGGAACGTGTCCGTGCTATCACGCAGTTCGGCGAGACGCGACACGGGGATAACGCGGATCGGTATGCCGCGCGACGCGGCGTTCTCGGTAAAAGTCGGCATGGCGGTGATCTCCTGTGATGTTTTTTCAACTATACCACAAATCAGCTGTGACCGCAAGTGATACATTTTTTCGGCGAATTGAAACAATAATTGTCCAAAGGGCGAACTTTTGTTAAGATGTAGTTGCAAGACAAACATCAACAGGAGGAACGCCCAATGGACAAGAGCATAATAACACAACGGCGCAAGAAGTACAAGCACATACTGCGCGATGACCGCATCACAATAGAGAAGCTGCTTAGAGCGAGAGTCGAACACACTGAAATAACAAGGATAATCGGGTGTAGTGCGCGAACGCTGACGCGCGAGATAGAGCGGGGGCTGTGTGAACAGCTTGAAAGCGATCTTACGCGAAAACTTGTATATTTTGCGGACTAT
>JAISJJ010000060.1 GCA_031261585.1 Oscillospiraceae bacterium | reverse complement strand
TCTCCCGCGCTTTCGCCTCTGAAAGTTTCGAACTCTTGAAATACTTGTTTGCCATTGCCACACCTCGCTTTGAAGTATACTACTTCATTTACTCGGTGTCAAGTCCCTTGTTAATTGTTCACTGTTAATTGTCATTACGGTTTTTCCACGACGATGTTGTTCAGACCGTTCAACTCGAACTCATCGAGGTACTCCTCGCGGCGGCGGTCAAGCTCGCGCGCGTCGTCTGCCGTCACACCCTCGATCTCCATGTCGCGCCGCGCGAGATCCTCCGCGAGAATGTCGAAAAATACCGCGTCCTCGTAGTCCGCGATGGCCTCCTGAATACCGCCGTCCTCGAACGCGCGCGACGGTTGCAGTCCGAACGGCGTGTTCTCGACGAGCGCGGTCATACCCGCCGCGCGGCAATAGCCGAGCAGATGCCGCTCCACCTCGTCGTACTCGACGATGCGATCGTGGAACTCGCGCGTCGAATTAAGCACCCAGTTGCCGATGTAAACGAGGTCGATCAGTCTGCGAAACTGCTTTTCCGAGATGTCAATGTTCATGTTGTCACTCCCCAACGGAAAATAATACTTGAAATTATCAGCAATATGCGTTATTATATGTGGTACGTTTCCGCGCATAGACTTAGCGTAGACTTTTGAGCCTATACATTATATTATAACCCAACGCGCCATAAGTTTCAATAGTCTACGGAAAATTTACGATTCGGAGCGTAATCATGAGTTTAATCGGTGTTTTTGACTCGGGGCTGGGCGGACTGACCGCCGTGCGCCGTCTCTTGGAGCTGCTCCCGCGTGAGGATATCCTGTATCTCGGAGACACGGCGCGCGTACCCTACGGTTCCCGCTCGCGCGACACGATTCGCAAATACGCGCGCGAGGATGCGCATTTCCTGCTCTCGCACAGTGTGGACGCGATCATGGTCGCGTGCAACACCGTCTCGTCGTCCGCACTCGGCGACGTGCGCGAGGTCTCGGGTACCGTGCCTGTGTTCGACGTGGTGGAACCGCCCGCGATACGCGCGGCGCGGGTGACGCAAAACGGCAAAATCGCGGTACTCGGCACGGCGGCGACCGTGCGCTCGGGCGCGTATGAGCGCGAACTCGGGAATCTCGACCGATTCGACGTGATATCCGTCGCGTGTCCACTGTTTGTGCCGCTCGCCGAGGCGGGACGCGTGGACGCGAACGACGTCGCGGTGCGCGCCATCGCGTCGGACTATTTGCAGGCTGTGCGCGATTTCGGCGCGGACACCGTGATCCTCGGCTGTACGCACTATCCGCTGCTGCGCGACGCTATCGGCGCGATTCTCGGCGACGGTGTGACGCTCATAGATTCGGGTGCCGTAGCCGCCGAGGACGTCGCCGCCATACTCGGGCTGCACGGGGCTGACGCGGAACTCGGAACGGTCAGATTCTGCGTGACGGACGATCCCGAGTCGTTCCGCGACAACGCGTCGCTGTTTTTGGGGCGCGAGATCGACGGCGTGGAACAGGTCAGATTGGGATAACACATTGACACGCAACATCATAATAATAAAGGGATAACGATGAACGATAATTACACAATTACAATCAACGGCGAGCAGTTCTCCCCCGGGGAGGACACCGAGTCGTTCACGCTGATAACGGACGGCGAGTTCGACCCCGGCGAGACCGCGCGCATCTCCTACACGGACAGTGAGGCGGTCGGAGCGGACGAACCGTTCGAGACGACGTTCCTCGTCGGGCCGAAACGCATCGTGCTCAAACGCGGTGTGTGGCTCGGCGCGGACATGGTGTTCGACGAGGCGGAGAAGTCGCATTTTCTGTACCAGACGCCGTACGGCGCGCTGACGATGGGCGTTGAGACCGAGTACATCAGCCGCAACCTGCACGAGCGCGGCGGCGACGTGCATATAAAATACGCGCTCGACGTGGACAACGTCGTAGTGTCGCGGAATACGTTTAAGATTTCGGTGCAACCGTCGTAGCAATTAACAGTTAACAGTTAACAATTAACACGTCGTCCGCAGACGACGTACAAAGCGCAACCGCGCCGCAGCGCGGCACTTAGCGCGGAGTAGTTACGGGGGTTTGGACGGAGTTACGCGACCTCCCACCGCCGCCTTTCGGCGGCACCTCCCTCTATGAGGGAGGCTTGGACAACGCGTTACAAAAAAGCCTCCCTCTCAGAGGGAGGTGCCGTCCGCAGACGGCGGAGGGAGACCGCGCAAGCGGCGGGGGTTTGCAAAATGCATTGCAACAGGCGAATCAATATCGAGGGGATTCTTCGCTTCGCTCAGAATGACAGGCGGGGCGCAAATGAAAAGGTGACACATGACTAACAATCCGATTGAATCGGCGAGACAGCAGATATCCGAGCTTATCGCCGCTATAAACCCCGCGCTTACGGGCGTTGTCGAGGTGCCGAAAGACCGCGCTAACGGCGATTTTTCGGCTACGCACGCCATGGTGTCGGCGAAAAAGCTCGGCAAACGCCCGCGCGATATCGCGGAGGAGATCGTCGCGTCGCTCGACCTCGGCGGCACGTATTTTGAGAGCGTGACCGTCGCGGGACCCGGTTTTTTGAACTTCACGCTGTCGGAGCGGTGGTACCGCGACGCGCTCATATCGGTTGACGCGGGCGGCGAGACATTCGGCAAACCCGATACCCGCCATTGCGAGCGCGTCATGGTCGAGTTCGTGTCCGCGAACCCTACGGGACCGATGACGATAGGCAACGCCCGCGGCGGCGCACTCGGCGACACGCTCGCGAACGTGCTGGAACGCGCGGGTTACGACGTGTGGCGCGAGTTCTACGTCAACGACGCGGGCAATCAGGTCGACCTGTTCGGAAAATCCATCGACGCTCGGTATATGCAGCTCGTGTTGGGCGCGGACGCCGTCGAGTTCCCCGAAAACGGGTACCACGGCGACGATATCCGCGACCTCGCGCGCGAGATTTTTGACCGCGAGGGCGACAGACTCACGAAACTCGCCGAGGACGAGCGCGTGGCGTATTTCGTCGAGTACGGACTGCCGCGCAACATCGCGCTGATGAGGGAACACCTCGCACGGTATAAAATCCAATTCGACGAGTGGTTTCACGAGTCGACGCTGCACGATTCGGGCTACGTCGCGGAGACGGTCGCGCTGCTCGAACGCAACGGGCTGACCTACGAAAAGGACGGCGCGCTGTGGCTGAACAACACGTCGCTCGGCGCGGACAAGGACGAGGTTCTGCGGCGCAGCAACGGTTTTTACACATACTACGCATCGGATATCGCGTACCACCGCAACAAGTTCGAGGTGCGCGGGTTCGACCGCGTGATCGACGTGTGGGGCGCGGATCACCACGGACACGCGATACGTTTCCGCGCGACGATGACCGCGCCGTGCTTCGCGATATCCGAGGATAGACTGACGTTTCTCATCATGCAGATGGTGCGTCTGACGCGCGACGGCGAGACGATCAAGGTCTCTAAGCGCACAGGGCGCGCGCTGACGCTGAACGACCTGCTCGACGAGATACCCGTCGACGCTGCGCGGTTTTTCTTCAACGCGAAACCCGACAACCACCTCGAATTTGACCTCGGACTCGCCGTGCGGCAGGACTCGGAGAACCCCGTGTACTACGTGCAGTACGCCCACGCGCGTATATGCCGCGTGATTGACGCGCTCGCGGCGGAGGGTTACGCGGTCGGCGCGATTGAGGATATCGACGCGTCGCTGCTGTCGTCGTCCGCTGAACGCGAACTGATACGCGCGCTCGGGACGCTGCCCGACGAGATCGCGGCGGCGGCGCGGGAACTCGACCCGTCGCGCGTGAACCGTTACGTCACAGAGCTTGCGTCGCGGTTCCACAAATTCTACACCGAGTGCCGGATTCGCGGCGAGCGCGACGAACTGCTCAGCGCGAGGCTGAAACTCGCGGATTTGACGCGCGGTGTGATAGCGAACTGCCTTGCGATTGTCGGCGTGTCCGCGCCCGAAAAGATGTAGCGCGAAAAAAAGTTGTGAGAACGGACAAATATATAGAATTTTCCGCTTGCATTTTCCGACGATATGTGTTATCATGGCGATACTCGAAACGGATTGCGCTTGAATGTTGCGAAAAGCGCGGATAACGGTACTTAAAAGCAGCGAAATCCCAACGGCTAAAACGCGGATACGCGTGTAGCATATTAATTCGTCAACAAATTTGAAAAGGAGACCCCAAAATGAAGAAACTTCTCGCAATCGTCATCGCCGTCGTCATGCTCGTCGCGGTGGCAGCCCCCGCATTGGCAGCAGCTCCCGCCGAACTCGCGAACGCGTTTGAAGTCGGCACATGGCCCCTCGCCGCCGGCGCGTATGACCCCGCTCTCGACGGTCAGGGCATCAAGAACGGCACCGTGATCTACGGTCTGTTCACAGCGGAGTACGCTCCGATCGATCCTCCTTCAAAAGTCACGGGTTACACAGCGGGCTCCAGCCCCGCAGCTCTGACTGACGGTCAGTACTTCGTCCTGATCGGTTCGAGCGGCTTCAACTACGTCCTCGTCCTCGGCGCACCGAGTTCGGGCAGCCCCTCGGCTCCTGCGGATCCCGGCGCACCTGCGGATCCCGGCGCACCCGCAGCCCCCAGCAATCCGAGCACACCGACACCCCCGAAAACCGGTGACAACTCCCTGATCGCCCTGTGGGCAGGTCTCGCCATCGTCGCGGTCGCAGGCGCGGTCGTCGTCGTCTCCCGCAAAAAGAGCCACTAAATACATTTAATAATCAGGCACCTAACCTATGGGGTTTCAGCTCAGCTTTGCGAACTGAAACCCCTTGGTTTTTAATTTTCACAAAAACCCATCTCGCCGCAAGGCGAACAAAATAGGAGTTGCAACCATAATGAAGAAAATTCTCGCGTTTGCGATTGCAATAATAATGATGTCGACGCTGTGTCTCGGCGCGACGGTACTCGCCGCCGCACCGCCCGCCGACACGCCGCCCGAACTCACTACGGCGTTCTACATCGGCGTGTGGCCCCTCGCGGCGGGTTCGTACGATCCCGGTCTCGACGGCAACAGCATACTGAACGGTACGCGGATTTACGGACTGTTCGGCGGCGACTACGCGCCGTTACCCGCGCCGACGTCGGTGACGGGTTACACGGCGGTGTCGAGCGCGACGGCGGTCACAGCGGGTACGTACTACGTGCTGAACACGTCGAGCGGCTTCGCCTACGTACTGCTCGGCGATGCGGGTACGGGCGCACCGAGCGCACCGAGCGCGACCGATGTGCCGCCTGAACTTGCGAGCGCGTTCCCCGTCGGCACATGGCCGTTGCCCGCAGGCTCGTATGACCCCGCGCTTGACGGCAACAGCATACCGAACGGCGCGCGTATCTTCGGTCTGTTCGACGCGGCGTACGCGCCGCAAGCCGTGCCGAGCGCGGTCACGGGGTACACGCAAGTTTCGAGTCTGAGTTCGCTTGTCGACGGGACGTATTACGTTCTCAACGGGTCGAGCGGTTTCAGTTACGTGATTCTCAGCGCGGGTTCGGGCAACAGTGACGGCACGCCCGTCAAGGTGCCGTTCAAGATGCCGACGTGGGTGTGGGTCGTCCTCGCGGTCGTGGTCGTCCTCGCGATAATCGTCGCGATGAACATCTCGGCGAAGCGCATCACGGCGAAAGACGCGGCGAAATCGTCGCCCAAGACGGACGATTAACAGCGCGCACCCGAAAATCTGATGGTCATCTGGATAAACGGCGCGTTCGGCTCGGGCAAGACCACGGCGGCGAACGAACTGATGAGACGCATAAACTCCGCCGACGCGATTATTTTCGACCCTGAAAACATCGGCTATTTCATGCGGCGCAACCTGCCCGCAGAACTCACGCGCGGCGATTTCCGCGATATCCCGCTGTGGCGCGGCATCAACTATGAGCTGCTGAGCTACATCGCGCGCGGATTCGACGGCGTGGTTATCGCGCCGATGACGATCACCGACCCCGCGTATTTCGACGAGATTATCGGTCAATTGCGGCGCGACGGTGTTGACGTGCGACACGTGATCCTCGCCGCAAGCCGCGAGACGCTGCTGAAACGTCTGAATCGTCGGCTGTCGCACGGCGACACGTTCGCTAAACGCCAGATTGACGTGTGCGTCCCCGCGTTCGAGACGGTGATCACCGAGGGGCGCATCGAGACGGACGCGCTGACGATCTCCGAGGTCGTCGAGCGTATCGCGCGCGAGGTCGGCGTCGAATTGCCGCCCGATACGCTGTCGCGGTTCGGCAGATTTGTCAGCCGCAAGATGGCGCAACTCCGCGTCATACGTTGGCTGTTCAAGCCGTAATACAACAATATCACGCCGCCCGCCCGCCGCATACAATGCAGGGCGGGCGGTTTGTTTTACTCCGCCCGCCGACTGTTGAAAAGGTTGTGGTACGAATGGAAGAACTGGCTGAGCGGTTGGTTCGGCTGGAAACCGAGGTAAGCGACAGCGCGCGGCGCATCGCGCACCTCGAAAAAACGTCAGATGAACTGTTGAGCGTGATGATCGAGACCTCGCGCATCTCGCAATCAGTCTCCGAACTGAAAAATGTCGTCGCCGAGGTGCGTACCGAGGTCAAAAACCTCGCCGCGCGCCCCGCGAACCGTTGGGAAAAGTTCATCGCCGCCGCGATCGCCGCCGTGACGACGGGGATCGTAACCGCGATTCTCGCGAACCTGCTCGTGCGGTGATTATGTCGGCACCCCCAGAAGGGGGTGCCGACAATTAACAAGGGACTTGACACTAAAATCGGTCTTCCCTCAGCATTTTGAGTAAAATTTTATAAAGATTTTGCCCGCGGTGATTGAATCTGAACTCGGTTTCCTTGAGATAAAGCTCG
>JAISJJ010000044.1 GCA_031261585.1 Oscillospiraceae bacterium | reverse complement strand
GATATCGTCTGAGCGCGTTTTGCATATGCGAATTTCAGCAGAAGCTGTGTTGTCGTTCTTACGCGTCTAACCGAGCAGTTTTGCCTTCGCCGCGACGAATCGCGGGTCGCTCCGCATCTCCTCCGACCACCGCTCGTCGAGAATCCGCAGTATAGTGCCGACGTCGATTCTCGGCGCGCTGTCCGCGTAAAGCGCGAAACTCTCAAGCGCGTTATCTGCGTCGCCATACGAATTATATGCGTGGGCAAGCCCCATGTAGTGTATACTGTCAACATCTTTTAGTTGTTCCGCGTCTCCAATACGGATTAACTCGTCGAGTGGCTTTGAGTACGCAAACAGCCTGATGTATTCGTCTTTGTCAGCAAGCCCGAGACTGCGTTTACATTCCGCGAGAGACGACAGGTTGCTGTACGTCTGAATCGCGAAGGCTTTCACGCTCTCGACAATCGGCGCGAGCAACGCTTCCGCTTCCTCCGCAGAAATGTCGGTGTTCTCCTTCAACCGCTTGTCAATTCGCGACCTCGCGACCCGCGCGAGCATACCCTCGCGGGTGAAGTCGGTACCCGACAGCGTTTCCGAGAGAGCTTGCGCCTTGTCAAACTCGCCGAGCGCGGAATACGCGAACATCAGGCGCGATGTTGCGTCGGCACGCGCGGGCGGTTCAGTACAGCGGTCGAGTACGCGTTTGAGAAGTTGCACCGCTTCGCGCTGCTTGTCGTCAGACGGCATACTGGCAAGGTACTGCGCGAGTTGAAACTGCGCGTACCAGTTGTACGGCAGGTCGCGCGCGAGTCCGCGCCACAACTCCGTGACTTCCTCGTAACGGTCAACGCCGTCGCCGCTTTCGAGTTCAAAAAGTTCGCTCGTCCGTGCTTCGACCTCCGCGACGCGTTTGTCGTCCTCCTCACGGTTCGTGCCGAACAGCACGTCGGTGTTCACGCCGAGCGCGCGTGCGAGCGGCACGACCTGCGAGATGTCGGGCAGTCCCGCACCTGACTCCCACTTGGAAACCGCCTGCGACGTAACGCCGATCTGCTCCGCGAGTTCCTCCTGTGTCAGGTCAAGCCCGCGCCGCAGTTTTTTGATGATTATTCCGATGTCCATTGCATGGCTCCTTTCAAATTCGGTACCGTGTATGTATTTTCGCACATTTTGAAAGGAAAGTAAAGCGACGAAAAAGCGACCTAACCCAACGGAGCGTTGGATTGTCGGCAGCGATTGCGGTAAACTACCGCCTACTCGCCGAATGTAACTGCGATATCACTCAATTTGTCCGCCATTTTATAGTATTGCTCGCGGTATTCAGGTGCCGCTTGCTCATCGCCGGGACGCGTCATGATTATAACGTATTCGTCGGACTCGGCAACGACTTCGACACTCGTCGGGTTATTGCCCTGCGCGGCTTCCCAATCCGCGTGTGATTCGCGCTTGAAAAAGCATATCATGCCGCCGTAATTTGTCGGCGGAACCAAACGCATCGTGACCTCGGAATCAGTAGTTTCCAGAGTGAACAACCCCTCCCATTCGTCAGGGAAATCAAGTGTTGCACCGAGTACTTCCGAGTACCAGCTTGTTGCGTCGATTTGGCGGAGTGCGGGGTTATTCGTGGGTGTTATCGGCGGTGTTGCGGTGTCCGTAACGGGGGCTGTGGGGAATGCGGTCGGCGATGTCGGCGGGTTCGGATCGGTTTTTTGCCCGCAGGCGGCACAGATTATCACGAGACAGATAACGAGTGCCGAAAGTAGAGTTTTTTTCATTTTGTTGTAGCCTTTCTTTTCGCTCTGATATAGTACGCGTTTTTGCGCGCCTATATATATGACGAAATTTTGACCTCATTTGTCACGCTGTTTTCAAAAAAATTTCAACGCTTCGAGCGAAGCGTTGAAATCAGTATGTTTTTGTGCAACTAATGTGTGATGTTTTCCGCTATCTTGACCAACTCGGAAACGTCAAGCTCCGCGTCTATCACGATCAAGACGTTTTCGCGCTCACGGTACAGCACCACGCTGCTCGTGTATCCCGCCTCGTTGCTCACATATACGTCAGCGGCGGCACCGCCGATTTGCGTCGTATAGTATTCATAATACTCGTTGTCAACAAGAAGCTTGCCGGTATTGCCGGAAATGGTAATAACTATCAGGTCGTCTGAATTTTCGTAAACATATAACGCTGTTTGCTCTCCGACACGTTCGTTAGTCAACTCGTATCCGTCGGGGATATACCCAAACCCCCACCCCGAAACGTCGCTCTCGGTCTGCGTTCCGGTCTTATACTCCGTGTGATCCGCAAACCACGAACGCACAAAATTAACGACAGCCGCCCGCACTTGCGGTACAGTCATCGCCGCGCCGAGTGCGAGTGACAAGGCGACAATGATTATTGCCGCTGTACGCAGGATTTTCTTGTACAGCGGTCGGCGCAAGCGCGCGGCATACGCGTTCGGATTGCGCAGCATCGCGCGAATTTGCCGCTCGTGACGCGCCGACGGGGTAGCGTTCTGTATTTCGTCTGCTTTTGGGAAATAATCAAGCTCCGCTGCTCGTAAAAGCGCGTTTGTGAGACGTTCCTCGAAAATAACGTCATTCATCTGTTTCACGCTCCTTATCTTCCAGCAGTTCTTTCAGTTTTCGCTTTGCCCTGTCAATGCGCGACGATATTACGGATTGCGAAACGCCAAACACCTCTGCAATCTCTTTGTTTGTGTATTCTTGCACGAATTTGTACTCCAATATTCGCCGTGTCGTAGGGTTCAGTTGCCGAATTAAACTCGTGAAATATTCGTCGTCAGTAAAAAATGCACTTTCTTCTGACGCTAAGGCACCGTTCGCGAACACATTTTCGTCGTCAAGCGAAATCGCCGCTTCTTTATTCTGCTTCGCGAGAATATCCAGCGCACGGTTCCTCACTGTAATGACGAAATAATGAGCGGGTTTGTCACGCAACTCTGCAAAATTATTAGAAAACTTTTTAATTAACTTAACAAAAACGTCCTGAAGCGCGTCCTCGCCGCCGCTGTGTCCCAAAATTCGCGTTGCGGTATACAGCATGTTTTTATAGTGCTTTTCATAAATGTACGCCAAGATTTGACCATCGTCGTCAATAACGAGAATTACAAACACATTTTCACCGCCGCATAATTATATATGCATATTTTACCATGTAACTTCAAAATTTGCATCTGCGTCCTCAGCAAAAGCTGATGCGCTGCCGCATACCGTCCGCCACGATGTCGAACACGACCTCGCCGTCGCCGTCGACGCGCTCGACCGTCACGTCGCCGCCGATGAGAAACGGCGCGACGAGCGCATCGAAGTCGCCGTCCGTGACCTCCACCTCGGTGAAAAACACGTCGCGCATCTGATTATTGCTGCAACTGTTGAATATTTCGCGCATCATCTCGTATGTTTTCGTCATGATTCCTCACTCTCCGTCAACGCAAAATACAGCGCGTTCCGCGCGACACCCGTCTCGACCGACACCTGACGCGCCGCGTCGCGCACACTCATGCCGCGCGCGATGTGCGACCGCGCGAGCGCGATTGCCGCGTCGAGGTCGGGTGTCTCCGCGATTTTCGGCGCACCCTCGACGACGAGTACAAACTCACCGCGCGGCGGCGACGTGTCAAACCGCGCAACCGCGTCGGACAGCGTGCCGCGCCACGTCTCCTCGTGTATCTTCGTCAGCTCGCGCGAGATGGAGATGCGGCGATCACCGAGCGTTTGCAGCATGTCCGCGAGTGTGCGCGTGAGCTTGTGCGGTGCCTCGTAGAACACCATCGCGCGCGGCTCGTTGCGCAATGACGCGAGGTGTTCGCGCCGCGCGCGCGCCGCGGTCGACAGAAACCCCTCGAAGGTGAACCGTCCGCCCGTCAGTCCCGACAGCGCGACAGCCGCCGTCAGTGCGGACGGACCGGGTATCGCGATCACCGTGATACCGCGCTCGCCGCACAGCCGCACGAGGTCCTCGCCAGGGTCGGAGATCGCGGGCATACCCGCGTCGGTGACGAGCGCGCACGACTCGCCGCTGTGCAGACGCTCGACGATGCGGTCGCCCGATTCGCGACGGTTGTGCTCGTGATAGCTCACGAGCGGACGGTGAATATCGAACCGCGACAACAGCTTCATCGTGACGCGCGTGTCCTCGCACGCGATAAAATCCACCGTTTGCAGCGTTTCCGCAGCTCGCGGCGAAAAATCCGCGAGGTTGCCTATCGGCGTGCCGACGAGGTAGAGAATGCCCGACATTATTGCTCCTTTTGCGTAAAAATCATGGGCAGAACGTCAAGTCCCGCCCCGCCGCCCCGCCGCGCGTCAGTGAGCGCGAGCGTCGGAGCCGAGTTCGCGTCGCGCGCGACGAGTTGCATACGTTTCGGCTCAAAACCCGCGCGCGCAAGCTCTCGGAACAGGTCTGACAACCGCGACGCGCGCATCACCGAGATGAACGCGCCGCCGTTCCGCACTGATTTTGCCGCCGCCGAGCAAAAATCCGCGAGTGTCGCGCTCTCCTCGGACTTTGCGGCGGCAATCGTATTACTGTTTGACCGTCTGCCACGCCCGCGCTCGAAATACGGCGGGTTCGCGACGACGACGTCGAACACACCAAGCGTATTCCCGAGTGTGCGCAGGTCGGCATTGAGTATCGTGATACGTTCGGACAACCCTTGCGCCGCAACGAGTTCACGCGCGCTGTTCGCGGCATCCTCGTTGATCTCGACACCTACGACGGAGACGTTCGGACATGCCGCCGCAAGCTCGACCGCGACGATACCGCCGCCGCAGCCGAGTTCGAGTACGCGCAGTTTTCGCGCTTTGCAGAATTGCGCGGCAAACGCGGCGAGCAGCAGCGCGTCGGTTGTGATCGGAAAAATCGTGTCCATAATTTACGGCTCAGCAGAGAAAAACAGGAGCGTCGCTCCTGTTTTTCTGTCATACTAATCTTGTATAATCGCCTCAACGGGGCATTGCGACGCGCACGCACCGCAGGAGACGCAGACCTCAGGGTCGATCTCGAAGCGGTCTTTGCCCTCTTTTATCGCTTCGACGGGACACTGAGATGCGCAGGAGCCGCACGAGACGCATGCGTCGGTGATTTTGAAAGCCATGATGTACCTCCGATAATTGTTAAATCAATGTATTTTGCGCTAAACGCGAGATTAATAATAGCACAAGTCGCCGCGATTTGCAACTATTATTTTTGCAGCGCGTGATGCCCGATGTCGCGCCGAAAATGCGCGCCGTCCCATCTGATCGCTGCCACACCGTCGTACGCGCGCGCAATCGCGGCTTTGAGCGTATCGCCGCGTGCCGTCACCCCGAGTACGCGCCCGCCGTTCGTGACGTAACCGTCACCGTCGCGTTTCGTCCCCGCGTGGTAGACGGTGATATCGCTCGGCACATCGTCCAAACCGCTGATAACTCTGCCTTTTTCGTACTCGCTCGGGTATCCCTCACTCGCCATCACGACGCAGCACGACGCACCCGACTTCCAGCGTATCGGCAGTTCCGCGAGCCGCCCGTCGACCACGGCGTTGCAAATGTCGACGAGATCGGTGTCAAGCATCGGCAGCACCGCCTGCGCCTCGGGGTCGCCGAACCGCGCGTTGTACTCGATGACGCGCGGACCCTGCGGCGTGAGCATAATCTCGAAGTAGATGACACCGCGAAACTCGCGCCCCTCGGCGCGCAACCCGTCGATCGTCGGGCGGAATATCATGTCAACGCATTGCGCCGCAAGGGTTTCGGTGTACAGCGGACACGGACATATCGCGCCCATGCCGCCCGTGTTCGGACCCTCGTCTCCGTCAAAAACGCGCTTATGATCCTGCGAGGACAGCATCGGCACGACGGTCGCGCCGTCCGTGAACGCGAGAACTGTCACCTCGCGTCCCGTCATGAATTCCTCGATGATCACGCGCGCGCCCGACTCCCCGAAACGTCGGTCGAGCATGATTGAGCGCACCGCTTCCTCAGCCGCCGCAACGGTTTGCGCGACAATGACACCCTTGCCGAGTGCGAGACCGTCCGCCTTGACGACAATCGGCGCACCGCGCTCACGTATGTACGCGAGTGCCGCGTCGCAGTCGGAGAACGTCGCGTGTGCGGCTGTCGGAATACCGTATTTTGCCATGAAACTCTTGGAAAACGCCTTGCTCGACTCGATAATCGCGGCGTTTTGGCGCGGACCGAACGCGCGTATACCCGCTTTTTCGAGCGCGTCCACCATGCCGAGCGCGAGCGGGTCGTCCGACGCGACAAACACGAGGTCAACGCCGTGCGATTCGGCAAAATCCACGACACCCGCAACATCCGTCGCCGCGATATTGACGCACTCGGCGACGTTCGCGATACCGCCGTTGCCGGGCGCGCAAAAGAGTTTTGTAGTGTGCGGCGACGCGGCAAGCGCGGTCGCAATCGCGTGTTCGCGTCCGCCCGAACCGATGAGAAGTATGGTCATGTGAGCCTCCCGAAAGTTATAGCGTATTGCGTCTGACAAAGTCCAACTGCCAACGTGCTTCGCCTGTCAGATAGTGCGTCTCTTGTTCATTGCCCTCGGCATGCGGCGTAAAACCGCATTTTTCGAGCATTTTCATGCTTGCCGTATTGCCCTCGTAACACCCCGCGAATATCTCGCCGCATTTGAGTGCCGAAAAACAGTGCTCTGCGGCAAGTGCGAACGCCGATGTCCCGTACCCGCGATGCCTGAAATCAGGGTAAATCATGATGGCGAGGTCAGGCGGCGAACCCGCAGGCGACAGGAATACCGCGCCTACTCGCGAGCCGCCGTCACGCGCGATTATCGTCGCGTAGAATCTGCTGCGCTCGGCGTGCTTCCACGCGCAGAACTCCTCAAAACTCCCAAAGCCGAACTTGCTGTTGTAACCGTCCTCGGTGCCGCTGTCGCGCCAGCAGTCGTATCTCTCCGCATCGTCCTCGTCGGGCAAATACTCCGCGAGAGCGACGCGCGCGTCGGCGCAGAATATTTTTCTATTCACGATGCCCAAACGAATCAATGGTGGAACAGCCGCACACCTGTGAACGCCATCGTAATGTCGTATTTGTCGCACGCGGCTATCACGTCGTCGTCGCGGATACTGCCGCCCGCCTGCGCGATGTACCTCGCGCCCGAGCGGTGCGCGCGCTCGATGTTGTCGCCGAACGGGAAAAACGCGTCGGACGCGAGCGCGAGATTGTCGGACGCTGCGAGCCATTCACGGCGTTCGTCGGCGGAAATCGCGTCGGGTCTGACCTTGAAAATCCGCTGCCACTCGCCGTCACGCAGTACGTCGTCCGCGTCGTCGGGCGAGATGTACAGATCGATCGCGTTGTCGCGCGCGGGGCGCGAGATGTCATCAATAAACTGCAAATCCAGCGTTTTCGGGTGCTGACGGAGCCTGTGATTGTCCGCTTTCGACGCGGCGAGACGCGTGCAGTGTATGCGGCTCTGCTGACCCGCGCCGACACCGACCGCACCGCCGTCCTTTGCGAACGCGACGGAGTTCGACTGCGTGTATTTCAGCGTGATGAGCGCGATGAGCAAGTCGCGCACCGCACTCTGCGGCAACGACTTTTCGCGCGTGACGATGTTTTGCAGCAGCGTCGCGTCGATGCGCTGCTCGTTGCGCGACTGCTCAAATGTGACGCCGTACACGTTGCGGCGTTCGAGCGCGTCGGGCGCATAGTCGGGGTCGATGCGCACGATGTTGTAGCCGCCCTTTCGCTTGGAACGCAGTATTTCCAAAGCTTCGGGTGTGTAATCAGGCGCGATCACGCCGTCGGACACCTCAGGTAACAGCACCCGCGCCGTGTCCGCGTCGCACGTGTCGGACAGCGCGACCCAGTCGCCGTAACTCGACACGCGGTCAGCACCGCGCGCGCGCACGTACGCACTCGCGAGCGGCGACAAATCGCCCTGCGGCGCAAAGTATATCGCGCGCTCAATGTCAGTTAATGGCAGTCCGATGGCGGCACCCGCGGGCGACACGTGTTTGAACGAAGCGGCGGCGGGCAGATCGAGCGCGTCGCGCAGTTCACGCACGAGCGCGTAGGCGTTCAGCGCGTCGAGAAAGTTGATGTACCCGGGTCGCCCGTTCAGGACTTCGAGCGGTAATTCGTCATGTTGCACAAAAATGCGCGCAGGCTGTTGGTTCGGGTTGCAGCCGTATTTGAGAGCTAATTCCGTCATTGCGTCTCCAATAATGTATATTTATTCACAATCGCGTCGGCGACGCAATCGCCTGTCGCTATGTCCACCTCGCGGACGTACAGCGCGACTTTGTTGTCCTCGTCGAGCGCGCTCCACAAACCGTCGCACAACGCGTCAAGTGTCTCGGGCAGCGCGACCGCGACAGGTTCACCAGAGAACGACGGCGGAGGATTGCCGTCGTGCGCGTACGTGCTGATGAAGCGTCCAACCCCTGTTTCGGGGTTCGCGAATTCGAAGAAGTAGTGCGCGGGGGTCGGCGTATCAGCACCGACATTCTTAGCAATAGCAATGGTAAACGCGCCGCCGCGCCGCAAAATTGCGGAGATGCGCGGGGTGTAGATCGGCGGATCGGGCTCAAACTCGCGCGACATCACCGAACCGTGAAACTTGCGTCCTGCGGAGAGCGCGTCGCGTATTGTGTCGGTCTGATCGCCGTTCGTGACGATCAGCGCGTCGCCAAGTTTGCGCACGGGGTGATAGATCACGAGACTCGGATCGGTCAGTTTCGACGGGTCGGCGGCTACAGTTTTGATGCCGTCGTCGGTGCGCACGAACACACGGTTTCGGCTGTTTTCGCTGCGTCCCATGATAAAATATGCAACAAACAGTGAATTTTTATTCACGGCGCGCCCGATAAGAATACCGCGCCCGGGGTATCGGTTGCCGATCAGAAAATCGGAGATATTGTGCAAATTGCTCATAATTCACCTCGTATTCTCACGCGCCGCCCCTCGACTTCGAGCCGTCTCTCGCAGTAAAGCGAGATTGCGCGCGGTAAAATATGCCACTCCGCCTCCTCCATCACGCGGCGTTGAAGCGACTGCGGCGTGTCGTCCTCGCGCACCTCGACGGATTGTTGCAGGATTATGGGTCCCTCGTCTGCTCCGGCGGTGCAGAAGTGCGCCGTCGCGCCCGTGATCTTCACCCCGTACTCCAACACGCGCTCGTGGACGCGCAATCCGTAAAATCCCACACCGCAGAACGCGGGGATCAGCGCGGGGTGAATGTTGATGATACGGTTCTCAAACGCGTTGACGAGCGGCGCGTCCAAGACGTACATGAACCCCGCGAGTGCGACGAGTTCGATGTCAAGTTTTGTCAACAATTTATGTATATCCGCCGAAAAGCCCGTGCTGTCCGCGTACTGTTTGCGGTCAATCACATAGGTGCTTATCCCCGCGAGTTCGGCGCGCGTGAGTGCGTACGCGTCGGGTTTGGACGAGATCACCGCCGCGAGTTCGCAGTTTTTGATGTCGCCGCGCGCGTGTGCGTCGATGATCGCCTGCAAATTCGTGCCGCCGCCCGATACGAGAATTGCGGTCTTTACCATGAGAGGTCAACGCCCCTGTCGCCCGCGACGCACTCTCCGATGATTGCCGCGTCCTCACCGAGCGTTGACAATGTGCGCACAACCTCGTCGGCGCGTGTGCTGTCCACCGCAAACAGCATACCGACGCCCATGTTGAACGTGTTATACATGTCGCGCGTCGGAATGTCGCCTTTTGCGGCTAAAATGTCAAATATCGGGTTGTGCGCGAAATTCTTCGCGTCAATCACCATGCGAATATTGTCGGGCAGACACCTCGGCGCGTTCTCGAAGATGCCGCCGCCCGTGATGTTCGATATGCCGTGAATCGCGGTCGGATAGTCGCGCAGGAGTGACAACACGGTTTTTACGTAGATGCGCGTTGGGGTCAGCAGCTCCTCGCCGAGCGTCTTTCCAAGTTCGGATACGTACACCGAGAGCGACTGCGCCGTCGGCTTAAAAACCTTGCGCACGAGCGAAAAACCGTTGGAGTGCAACCCGCTTGACGCGATTGCGATCACCGCGTCGCCCGATTTTACGCTCTCGCTCCTCAAAATTTTGTCCTCGTCCGCAAGCCCGACGGAGAAGCCGACGAGATCGTACTCGTCCTCGGGCATCATGCCGGGGTGCTCCGCCGTCTCACCGCCGACGAGCGCGCAGTTCGCCTGACGGCACCCCTCCGCGACACCCGATACGATCTCCGCGACACGCTCAGGTACGTTGCGCCCAACGGTCAGCGTGTCGAGGAAGAACAGCGGTTCCGCGCCCGCGCATATGATGTCGTTGACACACATCGCGACGCAGTCGATGCCGATCGTGTCGTGCTTGTCCATCAAAAACGCGATTTTCAGCTTTGTGCCGACGCCGTCCGTGCCGGATATCAGCACGGGGCGTTTCATACCCGCGACATTCGGCGCGAAAAGCCCGCCGAACCCGCCGATTGAGCCGATTACGCCGTCGCGGTGCGTGGATTTGACCATCGGTTTGATGAGTTCCACCGATTTGTACCCTGCGGTGACGTCAACCCCCGCCGCCGCGTAAGACGCGGAATGTGATTCCTGCATAAATACCTCCGTTGCGCTTATAACCAACTCGCCCAGTCGGTTCGGGCATACAAAACGCGCTCGACGTTAACTGTGCGCGTCGATTCGTCGATTGAAAAGAAAGCTATATAGTTCTTGATTATTAATTTGCGGTAATTTTTCTGCCTGAGATGCTCGTCCAAGACAAGCGGACATCGATGCGGCATCTCAACCAGACTACTGATTGCGGCTTCAAGCGTATCAATCATTTTTAGTGCGATACCCTGCTCCATCAACTCATAGGCGATATAGCGGTAAATGCCGTCCATATCCTCCCGTGCGGCGTCGTGAATTATTAATTTATAGTTCTCCATTCGCGATTCTCCGTCTCATATCCGCGAACGCTTCCTCGGCGGGTTTTCCTCTCCCCGCCAACACATCCGCGCGCCCCTCCGCGAGCAGGTCGTACAGTTCCTGCCTGCCCGAGAGCTTGTTGTACGCGTCTATGCTCATGACGGCGAGGTCGCCGCGCCCGTTTTTCGTGATGAACACGGGTTCGTGCGTCTCGTGGCAGAACGTGGAAATCTCGTTATAGTTGTTGCGCAGATCGGTACTCGACTTAATGTGCGGCATGGTGCGACCTCCTAAAGAAATTCTGCATACATTATAGCATTATTTCTTCATATTGTCAACTCGATTTCCCGCGCACCATTGCCCAACACTACCCCGTAATCTTCCGCAGACATTCCGCGTAAATCGCGGCTGTCTGCGCCGCTATATCGGCGGGAATCTCGGGTGCGGGTTCCACGCCGTTCAGCTTGTTCGCGGTCAGCCAGTCGCGGACGAACTGCTTGTCGTAGCTCTTCGGCGACACGCCCGTTTTATACGCGCTTGCATCCCAAAAACGGCTCGAATCGGGCGTGAAAATCTCGTCCGCGAGTACAAGCTCACCGCGCTCATCGTACCCGAACTCGAACTTCGTGTCGGCGATGATGATACCGCGGCTCAGCGCGTAGTCGTAGCAACGGTTGTAAAGTTTCACGCACAGGTCGGTGATCTGCGCCGTGAACTCCGCGCTCGTCTCGTCTTGCAGTTGCGCGACCGTGATGTTCTCGTCGTGACCCGTGCTGCGTTTCGCGGACGGCGTGAGAATCGGCGCGTCGAGCCGCTCCGCCTGAACGTATTCGCGGTCGAACGTGTAGCCGCAGAACGACTTCTCGGTCTTGTACGTCTCCCACATACTGCCGAACATGTACCCGCGCACGACGAACTCAAATGGCAGCATTTTCAGCCGTTTCACAAGGACGGTGCGCCCGTCGAACTCGGGTGTGCGGAAAAACTCGGGCAGATCGAAGGTGTTGCCCGATATGATGTGGTTCGGCACGATGTCGCGCGTCAGGTTGAACCAGAACAGCGACAATTGGTTCAGCACCACGCCCTTGCCCGTGATCGGCGTGGGCAGAATCACGTCATACGCGGAGATGCGGTCGGTCGTCACGATGACGAGTTTGTCGTCCGCAACCTCGTACACGTCGCGCACCTTGCCTGTTGCGATAGGTTTCATGTGATTTCTCCTGTTAATGAATTTGTTGTTATTGGAACGCCGCGCGTCTCTCGTTCTTCATAGGTGGGAATGTCCCATCGCCCCTGCTGTTCCCTGTCATTCAGAGCGAAGCGAAGAATCTCATGCGCACACCTTTGCCCACACCTGTCATTCTGAGCCTGCGAAGAATCCCCTTGATATTGATTCGCCTTTCTCGTTATCGTAGGGGCGGGGTCTACCCGCCCTTTTCGATGTTGCGCGCGATTGCATCGCGGGCAATGCTCTGCGTTTCGCAACTCTGTCCGCGCTCGCCGCGCGGCGTTACTTTCTGTCGGGAGAAAGTAACCAAAGCCCGTTGGAGGGAACGCACCGCGCCTTTCTCGCTTCCGTGAGACGCGAGAAAGGCAGCGGCGGCGGGGGTGGGCAAAAACCGCAATTTCCTTTAACCGAGGACGGCAGTACTTGCGGAATTCGGGGCGAATCACTCCAAAATCGACAGTTTCTGCGTCGCTAAGGCGAGAAAAATGCGTCACGTCACATTAAAAGACTCTGCGGCTCGTTTTGCTGCCGCACGCTGGTGATTGACAGAGTCATGATTCTCGCGCACGTGTTGTGGTTTGTGTAGGGGCGACCCTATATGGTCGCCCTGTTGTGGGGCAAACAACCCCGACGGGCGGCTGATAGCCGCCCCTACGACTGCTGTTATCTGTCATCGCCGCAGTCGGCGGGGGTTTGTTCCCTCGTCTTAATTGTCAATTGCCGTCGAGCCAACGGACGAATCCCGTCTTGTCGTCACTGTTGAAGCCGCAATTGCGGTAGAAATCCAGCGTTTTCGTCAGCTTCGCCCCCGTCATCAGCATGATTTTATAGCACCCGAACTGCTCCGCGATCTCGCCCGCACGGTTCATCAACATTGTCGCAAGACCGCGATTCCGCGCGTCCGCGTGCGTCACGACGAACTCGATCACCGCGTACGGGCGCATGTCGTGCGTCAGATTTTCGATAATCACGAGCGTCACCGACGACACGACGCCGCCGTCCGTTTCCGCCACGATTATGTGATAATGCTCGTCCGATTCAAACGCGCGAATCCGTGCGCGCCACCGCGCCATATCGGGCGTTGCGTCGGGTGTCTCCGTGTTCAGGTGGTGCGTGTATAATTCGCACAACGCCTCCGCGTCATGTTCCGTTGCTCGGCGAATGATAATGTTCGGCTCATTCATTGTGTCTCCTTCGTAGTGTTAATTCGCTCACAGCGTCTCGATCTCCGATTGCAATTTCTCGTTTTTGCGCCGCACACCGTCCGCCATCTCGGTTTTCAGCGTCTCGAGCCGCACGGCGAGCGCGTCGTCCGACAGCGCGAGTATCTGCGCGGCGAGCAATGCGGCGTTTTTCGCGTTGTCCACGCCGACCGTCGCCACGGGTACGCCGGGCGGCATCATCACCGTCGCGAGGAGCGCGTCCAACCCGTTCAGCGCACCCGATTTTATCGGTATGCCGATGACTGGCAACGTCGTGTGCGCCGCGATAACACCCGCCAAATGCGCCGCGAGACCCGCCGCCGCGATGATCACGCCGAACCCGTCCGCTCGCGCGGATTTTGCGAACGCCGCCGCATCGTCGGGCGTGCGGTGCGCGGAGATTACGCGCGCGGATACGGGTATGTCGAGTGCTTTGAGTTGTTTTATGGCGTCCGACACGACCGCGAGGTCGCTGTCCGAACCCATGAGTACCGCGACTTTTTTCATAGTATCCTCCGATTTCTTGCTGATCATATAATACCGCATTTTGGGCGAGATGTAAAGCGCAAGTTATGAAAAAAACGCGCCGCCCCGAATTTGCGAACTTGACCCCATTCGTCATTGCGAGCGCACGAAGCAATCCAGACCAAGTTCTCACGTCCTTTCCTCGTTGACGCGGGGTTTGGACGTAGGTTACGGGGTTCTGGATTGCTTCGCGCGGCTCGCAATGACGGGGGCTGGATTTGCGAAAAAATAACGCGACGCCCAAAATTCGGGGCGTCGCGCGGTATGAAAATGTGTGTGTGCCGACAAAGGGCGGGTATACACGCCCCTACGTAGGCGTTTGTGCAACTTCGCGGTGCAATCACACTGTTTTGTAAGGGCGGGGTTTACCCGCCCTTTTCGTTGTCACGCCTTTTCGCATTATTGTCAGCCTTGCGGCACAGGGGTTTCTGCGAGTGACGGCGGTATCGGCGCGTCGGGCGGTGTCGCCCACTCGGACGCGACGTTGCCGTCGCCCTCGTACGGCGGCGTTATTGCGCCCGCGTCGGGCGGTACGGGTGCGGTGTCGTACCAATCGGGTGTGTAACGCTCGAATATCATTACTTGCACGTCGCCTATCAACTCGTCTACGCCCATGCCGTCGTACTTCGCGAACGGCATCCACCCCGAGTGCGACCATACGCGTCCCGTGTCGTCCACCTCGAACAGCAGACCGAGATCAGCGAGAACGCGCCACGTGTCCGTATCATCGAAGTCGTATTTGATCAGCGGCAGTAGGTACACGCCGCCCTCGCGCACGAGCTGCGTCTTTTCGTCGCCGAGACAACCGCCGTAAACGCTCTGCGTGATTGTGGCGCGCTTGGGATAACTGCCCATCACGGCGGTGTTATCGTATATGCCGATTGATTCGCCGTACAGGAGCACAACTGCGGTCTGGTACAGCCAACCGTCCTGCACAGTCTGCGACACGGACTCCACGGTGACGAGCGCGAACCAGAACGGACGGCCTTCAATATGCGTGAACAGTTCGTCGAAGCCGCCGAAATACGGGATATCCGCCGCCGCGTCTATCACGAAGTTGTCAACGGGCAGCCCCTTCGGGCGCGGGGCGGGTGCGGCCATGGGCGGTGCCACCGGCGCGTTCGGCTCGATCGTCGGGTTCAGCGCGTTATCGGGCATTACCCCGTTGTCGGGCGAATCCTTGGCTGTCGCTTTTGCGATTTCGGGTGCGCCGTCAGCAGCGGTGTACGTCGACTGACTGCTCGTGACGTACCCTTTTTGCAGTGCGCGTGGCAGTGCGCGGTACGCGAGGTACCCGCCGACGACGATCACGACCGCCGCCGCCGCGACGTAACGCCGCCATTGCGGTGCGGACTTGCGCGGCGTTTCGGCCACAACCGCGTCGAGCAGCCGCCGTTTCATGCGTGATTTTTGTTCCTCATTCGGCGACATGTCGTCGAACGCTTTTTTGATTTTACTCATAATCGTCTCCCAATTGTGTTTTCAGTATCTGCCGAGCGTCTCGTAACCGATTGCGCACCGTCGATTCGGGCATGCCGAACAGCCGCGCTATCTCGACGGACGAGTACCCCTCGTAGTAGTGCAGGTATACGCACGTTTTCAGCCGCTCGGGCAGATTCAGCACGCACGCGAGCGTCGCGTCGGGTTCGTGCGTCGGTGCCTGCAAGTGCTCGTGATCGTCGAGGGAATCCTGCCGCCGCGTCGGGTGTTTCAGCATGTTTTTGCACACGTTTGACGCGACGCGGATCAGCCACGCTTTCTCGTGTTCAGGCTCGCGAAACTCGGGCGCGTACCGCATAAGGCGCACAAACGTATCCTGCACCGCGTCCTCCGCGTCCGTGCGGTTGCGCAAAAACGCATAGCACACGCGGTAAACGGTGTCGGCTCGGCGGTCAAATATTTGCTCTATTTCGGTTGTTGTGTACACTTTTGCAACCTCCACTGACTATAACACAATCGGCACCCGACGAACGTCGGCGGTATTCAGTTAACAATTAACAACGAACAGTTAACAACGAGGACGAGAGCGACGGATACACCCGCTGCCCTCGTCCATCTTCGTAAATTGTTAACTGTTAACTGTTAGTTGTTAACTGTTTTATCACCGTTGTCAGCCCCGCGAGTCCTTGCAAATCCGAGGGGATTACGATCTTTGTCGCCTGTCCGTTCGCGACTTTCGCGAGTGTGTCGTACGATTGGAGCAGCAGTGCCGCCTGCGACGGTTGCGCGTCGTTGATCTTCGCGATACCGACGGCGATAGCGGTCTGGACGCGCTCGATAGCCTCGGCTTCACCCTCAGCCTCGCGGACTTTCGCCTCTTTCACGGCTTCGGCGGCGAGTATCGCGGACTGTTTGCGCGCCTCGGCTTGCAGAATCATGGACTGACGCTGCCCCTCCGCGACGAGAATCGCGCTCGCCTTTTCACCCTCCGCGCGCAGAATCGACTGGCGTTTCTCGCGCTCGGCTTTCATCTGCTTCTCCATCGCGTCCTGAATCTCGCCCGGCGGCGTGATGGATTTCAGCTCGACACGGTTGACCTTGATGCCCCACGGGTCTGTCGCCTCGTCGATAATCTGGCGCATTTTTGAGTTGATCGTGTCGCGCGACGTGAGCGTCTCGTCGAGTTCGAGGTCGCCGACGATGTTACGCAGTGTCGTGATTGTCAGCAGTTCGATAGCCTGAATCGGGTACTCCACGCCGTATGTATACAGTTTCGGGTCGGTGATCTGGAAGTAAATCACCGTGTCGATGCGCATCGTCACGTTGTCTTTCGTGATGACGGGTTGCGGCGCGAAGTCCACGACCTGCTCTTTCAGCGACATCTGGCGCGACACCTTGTCGAAAAACGGAATTTTGAAGTGCATACCCGTGTTCCACGTCGAGAGATACGTACCGAGCCGCTCCACGACGCGCGCGCGAGCCTGCGGCACGATCTTGATGTTCGCGACGAACACGCACGCGATAAAGAGTATCGCGACGACGACCACGATTGTGCCGATGATATTGCCGCCGTCCGTTGCGGCGAGTGTGAGTGCAAGTGCTCTGTTCATATAGTAGATACCTCCGTAGAAATTTTATCGACGACTAATTTTACGCCCTCGATGGCGATGACTTTTGCGGTCTCACCCGCGCGAATGACGAAATCCGCGATAGGCACCGCGCTCCATATCAGCCCGTTGACCTTCACCTCGCCGACCTGACCGCCGCCGATGTCGCGCAAAACGATTGCGATCTCGCCGATTGCGCGGTCGAGATTCGTCGCGGTCTTGTGGCGCACCGCGATTTTTCGCGCGAGCGGACGCGTCGCCGCGAGCAGCGCGACGGACACCAACGTGAACGCGATGAGTTGCAGCCACACGGGCAGTGCGAGCAATGCGAAAATCATCGCGACAAGCGCGCCGACCGCGAACCATATACTCACCAATTGCACCGAAAAGGCTTCGAGTACCACGAGTAAAATCGCGGCGACGAGCCAAACAATCGCTACCGCTGCCATATAAATCACCCCTTTGAATCATTTTAGCATACGGGATTGAAAAATACAAGTGTTTTCGACGGAAATTGACGCGACTATCGCATTTACTTTTACAAACAAAAAACCTCGTCATTCCGCCGCGCAATCGCGCAAAGCGCAGCGGAATGACGGGGTTGGATGCAACATAAAAGTAAATGCGGCAACCGTGTCACAAACAGCGGCAAAACACGGTATTATTCGTCTTTCCTGCGTCCCCCCTACGTCCGAACCTTGAATCGGTCGTACTTGAACCGCGACACGTCAAGCACGGGAGTCTCGCCGACCGCGAGTTGCGCGAGAATCGTCGCCGCTGTCGGCGATATGCCGAAACCGTGACCCGAGAAGCCGCAACCGATCACGAGACCCGCCACCTCGTCGGGCGTGTCGATCACGGGAATGTGGTCGGCGCAGTCGTCCATCCAGCCCGCCCACGTGCGCACGATTTTCAGGTCGCGCAGTACGGGGAAGTACTTGATTATGCCGCGGCATGTGCCGGGCGCGGAGCCTGATGTTGCGGGCGGGGTGCCGCCGTACGTTGTGTACGGTTCGTAGCCCGTGGTGCCGCCGAACACGAACGAGCCGTGCTTCGACTGGTGTCCGTAGAAGTCCGCCATCGCGGTGCCGAGCATCTGATAGAACATCGGCGGGCAGTCCTCCGTGACGAGACATTCGAGCAGCGCGGGGTTCATCGGGACACGTAACCCCACGGTTTCAAGGATTTTGTTGCTCGCAACACCCGCCGCGACGACGATGGTGTCCGCCTCGTACACCTCGTCCGTCGTCACGACCAGACGCGCTCTGCCGCCGAGTTTGCGTATCTCGACAACCTCCGCGCCGCTGACAAACCGCGCACCGAGCCGCCGCGCCGCGCGGTAGTACGCGAGCGTCGTGAGCATCGGGTTAGCGTGTCCGTCCGTCGGACACCACGACGCGCCGATCACCTCGTCGGACAGGTACGGGCAGATCGACTGCGCCTCTTTATAGTCGATCATGCGCACATCGAGACCGCCCGACGCGGCGGAATTTGTGAGATTTTCGAGCGTTTTTATGTGGTCAGGTGTCTTGCCGAGACGCAGATTGCCCTCTTGATAGTACTCAACGTCCATGCCGAGTTCGTCGGACAGGTTCACCCACAGATTTTTCACGCCGTACATCACGAGCGGCAACTCGGCGGGGTGCCGCCCCGATTGTCGCACGCCGCCGCCGTTGCGCGACGAACCGCCGTTGCCGATATACTCGCTCTTTTCGAGAACAGTGACGCGCAGACCGCGTTTCGCGAGATAGTACGCCGTCGCGTTGCCGATAACGCCCGCGCCGACGATGATCACATCGGATACATTGCTCATTCGCCACCTCCGTCGTTCGCGAACACACTCATCTCAATCGGGCGCATCGGGGCGCGCGCCGTCGCGTCCTCGAGCGACCGCACGCCGAGTTCGCGCGCCACGATGGACTTCACGAGCCGAGCGCACGTCTGCCCCTGACACAGCCCCATGCCGCACCGCAGCAGTCGGCGCACCTCGTGAACATTGTACATGCCGTCGTGGACGGCGCGGCGAATCTCGCCCTTTGTGATCTCCTCACAGCGGCAGACGATCATGTCGTCGTCCTGCGCGGGAACATATTCGCCGATATCCCGCGTTCTGTCAACCGCGCTCATACCGCCGCCCCCTTTTTCCAGAATCTCGCGCGCATATACTCGTCTCGCGGGACGGAAAACGTCAGCAAACTCGTGTGGTCGAACGCTTTTGCCGCGCGCACATCCGTCACCGTCGCGGCGCATATCGGCGTACCGCTACGGTCGAGCGCGGTGCCGACATCGCCCTTTTCGGGCAGCGGCAGGAACTCATACGGTATCGTGACGCTCGCGAGATTATCGCCGATATCGTCGTTGACGAGGAAAATCGACTGCCCCGAACACGCGGCGACGCACTGACCGCAACCGATGCACGCGCTCGTCTCGTCGAACACGGGCAGGGCGACGATGTTCGCTCCGACCTTGATACACTGCTTCGGACACGCGTCCTGACACGGGTTGCACGGGATATTCTGCGTACATTCGATGATCGGGTGAACGCCCGAGACGCGCTTTACGCCCGGGTATTTCGCCACCTCGTCGTCCGCGAGATAACCGTTTTTCAGCAGATGTTGCGAGTTGTCGATGCCCTCGTCGGTCAGCGGCACCGATTTGCCGCGATTGCGCGGGGCGAACAGGCCCTCGTGCAACGCGGACAGCGCGGTTTCGAGCGCGTTGAGCCGCGTTTCCACCGTCTCAGCGTCCGCAAATCCGAGTTTACCCGCCGCCGCGACACCCGAGATGCGCCCCTCGATCATCGCGGAACTCGCCTCCTCGATACCCGACACATCGCCCGACGCGTACAGTCCCGAGATTGAGGTCTCGCCCGTCGCCGAGCATACGGGCAAAAATCCCGCGCCCGCTGCGGGTTCCGCCATGTCCGCGCCCGCCATTTTCAGCAGTTGCGTGGACGGCGACAGCCCGACCGCGATACAGATCGTGTCCACGTCGAAGTGTTTTTCACTGCCAGCGATGATCTGCCACGACGCGTCGACCTCGCCGATAGTCACGCCCGTCACGCGATCCGTACCCTCGGCGCGGACGACGGTGTGCGACAGGTAGAACGGCACGCCCGTGCGCGCGACCTTAGCCGCGTGGACACCGTACCCGCCGACACGCGGCGCGGCGTCGATGATCGCGACGAGTTCGCAACCCGCCTGAATGAGCTGATACCCGACGACGAGACCGACGTTGCCGCTGCCGAGCATGAGAACGCGCTCACCCGGCGTCACGCGGTTGATGTTCATCATCGTCTGCGCCGCGCCCGCGCCCATGACACCGGGGAGCGTCCACCCCTCGAACGTCAGCATATTCTCGCTCGCGCCCGTCGCGACGATCACCGTGTCGCCCTTGTAGTGCCGCACGCCGTCAGCATGGCGCGCGACGACCTCTTTTTCGGCGTACAGCCCGATAACAGGCGCGTTCAGGAACACCTCGACACCGAGCGATTCCGCCTCTTTCAGCAGTTCGCGCCCGATATCGTAGCCGCGAATCTTCGCCTTGTGCTCCTTGGAGCCGAAGAATTTGTGAATCTGCTTGAAGAGCTGACCGCCGGGTCGCGCGTTCTCGTCGAACACCGCGACACGCAGTCCGTGCGACGCGGCTTCGGTGGCGGCGGACAGTCCCGCGGGTCCCGCGCCTATCACGATTAAATCGTAGCGTTTCACGCGCGCTCACCTCCCGCGCCGTACTGTGTGTCCACAGTCATGCCGCTCTCGAGCGGGGTCACGCACGTGCGCACGTTCGGTTTGCCGTTCACGACCATAACGCAGTCGGTGCAACGACCGATAGCGCAGAAAATGCCGCGCGGCGCGTGATATTTCTTCGTGTAGCGGTGAATCACGATACCCGCAGCACGGAGCGCGGCGGCAATCGGTTCACCCGCATAGCCCTCAATCTCGGCACCGTCGTGCGTGAACGTGACTTTTTCACGCACCTCAGGCTCACCGAGAATAGGGTGGTTTGCAATTCTCATCGCAATTGTCGTCCTTTTTCGATTGATATTGTGCTGAATCGCGTCGCATTACGTGGGGGACGCCGCCCTCGGCGTCCCGCGTGTCGGAATTGCGTATTTTCGGGGACGGAACGCCGAGGGCGGCGTCCCCTACAAACTCGCACGTTTTGCGGCTTGTGTAGGGGCGACCCTATGTGGTCGCCCTATTGTGGTGCGAACAACCCCGACGGGCGACCAATGGTCGCCCCTACGACACTACCCCGCAACTCCCGTCCTAATTGTCAATTGTCAATTGTACATTGTCAATTGTCATCGATTGCCGTCACGCCAGCTCGGGCGTGTCCCACAGATTCAGTTTCGTGCCTATGCCGAGTTTCAACGCGTTGCGGTACACGATCGTACCCCACGCGACATCCTCCGTCGGCATACCTCCGACGCTGTAAATGACGATCTCGTCCTTGTTGCGGCGGACGGGGATTTTGCCGATCAGCACGTCGCCGAGGTCGTCGAGCGATTCTTTGCCCATCTTGCCCTCGTGAATGAGATCCATGACGTGAACCGCGGGGATCGGGATCGTGTTGTACGCGGGAACGCCCTGCAATCCGTACTCCTCGTGCCATGCCTCGTAGAGCATGATATTGTCGGCGACACTGCGCGCGCGGTTGATGATGAAGTCGTCGTCGAACCGCGCGGAGGCGGGACACGCAATCACCGCACCCGGTTTTATCCACGACTCGTCGACGAACGGATACGACGACGGGTCGCCCGTGGGCGACGACGTGGCGATCTCGACGATATCGCAGTCGCGGACGGCTTCCTCGTCGGTGTCGACGATCTCGATGTCCGTGACCTGCGGAAATTTTGCGCGCACCCACGTCTCGAAACCCACGGCGGACTTCGAGGTCGGCGAGGAACCCTTGATTTTCAGCGACGTGATCGTCGGTCGGACGGCGATCATCGCGTCAAACGCGGTTTTTGACATGACACCGGGTCCGATGATACCCGCGGTCTTTGCGTTTTCGGGGGCGAAGTACTTGAAGCCGACACCGGGGACGGCACCCGTGCGGTACGCCGAGAGGACGTTCGCCGACATGAACGCCAGCGGTGCGCCCGTGTCCTTGTCGTTCAGCACGAGCATGAGAATCGAGCGCGGCAGACCCTTTTTCTTGTTCTCGACGTTGGAGCCGTACCATTTCATGCCCGCCATGTCGAACTTGCCGCCGAGATACGCGGGCATCGCCATGAATCGGCGGTCGGGTCCGTCTTTCGGCATGTTCGGGAACTCGGGTTCGGCGGGGAACGAGACCATCGCGCCGTGGCTGTTGCCGTTCGCGCCCGCCATGCGGTAATCGCCGAGCTTCATGAGACGGAACATCTCCTCGATAGCCTCGACGCACTCTTTCATGTCGGTGACGCCTGCTTTGATCATGTCCTCCTCGGACAGGTAGAGAAAGTCGATTTTTGTAGATGACATTGCGGATATCTCCTTATAATTTAATGTGTTTTTGATTCATCTCGCGATTCCATCGCGGGCAATGCTCTGCGTTTCGCTGCCGCACTGCGGTAGTATGTATCGGATTTGCTCGCGCTTCCTCCGTCCAACCCTTGCCCCCCTTCGGAAAGGGGGTGCCGTCCGCAGACGGCGGGGGTTTGCTCTCGTCTCCGCAACCCACGTCCCCGACTGTCAATTGTCAATTGTCAACTGTCAATTGTCTTTGTTACCGCGCTTAGCGGTTCGGGCTTGAACGGCTTGGTTTTGCGCACTACGGCTACCCAGATGAACGCGTATATGCCGAGAACCGCGAACATTATGAAGAACACCTTGAATATCGTCATTTTCGCGTCCCACTCGGGGGAGATGTTCCAGATCATGTAGATACAGCCGATCATGCCGATTATCTGCGGGATACCCGCCAGTTTGAGCTTGTTGTTGCGCTCGGCGTTCGGATAGCGGCGGCGCAGGACGAGGACGTTCAGGTGTGTCAGCACGTACGACGCGAGCCAGAAGCACGACCCCGCGAGCAGCATGTTGATCAAGCCGTTGGACTCCACGTAGCCCGACAGGATCATCACGAACACGATGACGACGATCAGCAGCATCCCGAAATACGGCACGTTGCGCTTATTCGTGCGCGAGAAAATCGACGGTGCCATCTTCTCGTCCGCCATGCCCTGCAAAATCTTGCCTGTCGCGGGCAGTACCGTGTTCGTGGTGGACACGCTCGCGAGTACGGCGACGATAGCCATCCAGACGCTGCCGCCCTTGCCGAGCAGAGCTTCACCGAACACGACGTGCGGCATGTCACTGCTTTGCAGTTCCGACAGCGGCACGTAGTTCGTCATGCCGATACCGAGTATCGACTGTACGACGAGCAGTACGCCGAGCGCGATGACCATCGACAGCAGCACGTTGCGTTTCGGGTTGCGCAGGTCTTTTGCGACGGGTCTGATGAACTCAACGCCGATGACC
>JAISJJ010000014.1 GCA_031261585.1 Oscillospiraceae bacterium | reverse complement strand
ATGTGGCCGTTCAACCTCTCAGTCCGGCTACCGATCGATGTCTTGGTAGGCCTTTACCCTACCAACTAACTAATCGGACGCGAGCTCATCTTTCGGCGATAAATCTTTGGTATACCAACCATGCGATCAGTATACTTTATGCGGTATTAGCAGTCGTTTCCAACTGTTGTCCCCCTCCGAAAGGCAGATTGCTCACGCGTTACTCACCCGTCCGCCACTAACTTACAGACCGAAGTCTGTAAGTCCGTTCGACTTGCATGTGTTAGGCACGCCGCCAGCGTTCGTCCTGAGCCAGGATCAAACTCTCAATAAATTGTATCATTACGGTCTCGCGTCCACCCGCTCGCAACTCGCTCTCCTCCCGCGCCATCGTCTCCGACTGCGCGCAAGGCTCAGCTTACCGCTCACGTGAATCTCGCAAAACCGAAACAACCATTGATAGCTGTCTAAGCTCTCAAAGAAATTTTTGTGCAGTCCTCAGCCACCTATGTGGTAAGTAGCCTACCCTGCACGGTCCGTTTTTGGTGTAATTTTTTACATCACATTGTTTAATTTACAAGGTGCGAAGTGCTGCATCGAGGTCGGCGCGTACTGTGTCGGATCGTGTCGCTCTCGTCGGCAGGAATTGTATGATACCACACCCGCACGCCGTTGTCAACACTTTTTTGATGGTTTTTTCAACTTTATTTTGTGCGGCGCGATTCAGGGTGCGGATTGTCCTCCGCACCCTGTATCCGCATTGCTCATCGCAGTTTCGCGTCCACCAACTCCGCAATCGTCTCAACGCTCGCGAAGTTTTCTGGCGTGAGGTCGAGTACGCCGATCTCGACACCGAACGCGTCGTTCAACTCCGTGACGAGCGCGACGATGTCGAACGAGTCGAGTATCCCGCCGTCCACGAGGTCGCGCGCACTCTCAAAATCGACATCGGGGCGCAGTTCACGCAGTATTTGCAGTATTTTTTCCACTTTGCCTACTTGCCGCTGATCGTCACACCGCGAAACGCGGCGTACGGCACGACAGAACCGCCGTCGCATTGCACGTCGCTGCTGATCGCAACGATATTGTTCAGCATCTCAAACAGATTGCCCGATATCATCGTCTCGCTCACCGCGTCGGTGATCTTGCCGTTTTTGACGAGGAAACTGTTTTTTGCGACACCCGAGAAGTCGCCGTTCTGCGCAGGCGAGCCGCCCGAAAAACGGTTGATCAGCAGTCCGTCGTCGATGCCCGCGATGATGTCGTCGAGCGCGGTATCTCCCGCCCCGACAATAAAGCCGTTTTCCGCGCGGAGCATCGGCAGCCCCGTCTTGCGCGAGCCATACTGCGACAGCGCGAAGTTCACGAGTACGCCGTCCTTGATGATCTCGCTGCGCTCGCACAGATTGCCGTTTCCGTCGTACGGCGAACCCGCCGTTATGCGCGGGTAGAACGGGTCGAGCTCGATATTGAGCCGCGAATCCGCGACCGTCTGCCCGAGTTTGTCCTTCCACGGCGACGTCCCCGATATCAGCGAAGAGTCCTCAATCGAGCCGACCATCGAGTTGAGAAAATCGCTCAGGCAGTCAGGCGCGGCGACGAGCGTGCCGACAAATTTCCCGTCAACAGGCACCGTGTGCAACTGCGCTTTCATCTCACCGAGCGCGCGGCGCACGAAATCGTGGTCGAGAATCGGCGTGTCGAACTCATGGCTCGAATACCCCGAACCGTTCATCGACGTCACGTTGTCGCCCTCGCGCGCGGAAAATGTGATGCTCGTCGAGTAACGCCCCGACGCGCACGTCAGGCGCGAACCGTTTGTATTCGCGTACAGTTGGTTCCCGCTGTTGAACTGCGTCACGAACTGCATCACATCGATCTCGGGCAACTCCGCCTTGACCTGCGCCAAAAACTCCTGCTTGCGGTCGAACATCTTGTCGAGACTGCCCGCGGCGGCACCGATTGTGAACGTGTGTTCGCCCACGCCGTCGGCGATGATCTCCGCGTCGTCAGGTTCGGAGGATTCCGCACCCGCAATCGCTGCCGCGACGGCGGCGTCAATCGACTCGCGGTCGTGGCGGTTCGTCGCGGCTGTACCGCGCTTGCCGCCGACTATCGCGCGGATATTCAGGCTCGAACCGAGCGTCGTGCGCACGAGCGAGAACTCGCCCGCGTCCACGTTCACCTCGTCGCGCTGAGACTTTGAAATGTTGACCTCCGCACCCGACGCTCCCGCCTTGGTGAGTGCCGCAAGCGCGTAGTCCGCGATGTCGTAAAGCTCTTTTTTAATAGTATCGTCCATCATCGACCTCCGATATTCACGCGGCACTTGACGGACGGACCGCCCATGCCGACCGCGATTGGCTGTTTCTTGCCGCACATGCCGCCCGACTCCCACGTCATCTCGTCCGACAGCATTGTGACCGTTTTCAGCAGATCAAACGCCACGCCCGAGATCGTCGTGTCGCGAATCGCGCGCCCGATTTTGCCGTTTTTGATCTCATAACCCATGTTCACGCCGAACATGAATTCACTCGTCAAATCCGCCTGCCCGTTGCCCGTGTGCGTGAGATAGTACCCGTCGTCAACGGACGCTATCATGTCCGCGAGCTTGTCGGTACCGGGCAGAATCGCCGTGTTGCGCATACGCACGAGCGGCTCGTCCGAGAACAGGTACGCGCGCGCGTTGCCCGTCGGCTCGTGTCCGAACCGTTGCGCCGTCTCGCGGTTGTGCATGAACCCGCGCAATACGCCGTTTTCGATGATCGTCGCGTCGCGCGCGACAGTTCCCTCGTCGTCGACGAAGATCGGCTGCGGACAATCCAGTCCGAGCGCGGTATTCGCGAAATCGACGAGCGTCACGATCTCACTCGCGACGGGTTTCCCGAGATTCGGACCCGCGACGGAACCGCCGAGCACGAGATCGGCCTCGGTCGTGTGTCCGATAGCCTCGTGCGCGAGAATACCCGCGAGTTTCGAGTCGAGAATCACGTCGCGCACGCCCGCGTCGGCGTATACGCCCTCGCGCTTGCGCATGATAAGCTCGTACAGCGCGTCGATCTTCCCGAACAGCAGCTTCGGATCGGTGCATACCTCGCTGAAGAACCCCGCGTCGCCCGCGAGATAGTCATAAATCTCGACGACCGCGCCGTCGTCCGTCTCCGCCGACAGTTGAATCACCGTGGCGGAGCGCGGCATCAGCGAGTACACGTCCGCGCCGTCCGACGTGACGAGGTATTTCTCCGTAGCGTCACTGCGCGTACTGACAACGCGCGACGCGAGTTTCGGATACTTCGCGACGATGTACGCGTCTATCTCGCGCGCGAAGTCGATGAGCGTTTTCTGCGTCACGTCGTTGTCGCGCGTGACCTTTGTCGAGAATTTGCCGCTCGGCAGGATATTTATCGCGGGTTTTTCCGCGCCGAGACGCGACGTGAGAAACTTCGCGTTGCGCACCGCTGCGGCGAGCACGCTGTCGATGTTGCGCTCGTTGTAGTCCGCGCCCGACGCGAACCCCCAGTAGCCGCCGTCGTAAACGCGCGCGGAGACGCCCTGCTGCTCCGTGAACGAGTTTCCGACGATGTTTCCCGCGACGAGCGAGACGTTGCGGTTCATGTTGCGCTGTACGCGCAGTTCCGTGTGTCCCGAGAGTTTCGGCTTGTACGCGGTGAGTAAATCCTGCATATTAACCCCCTTTGGTGATATTCAATTAAGTGCGAGTATTATACCATATTAAATTATACATTGCAAGCGAGAACCCGCGATTTCGTGTTGACAATCACGCGCCCACGTGTTAACATAGTGTTAATAATTTTTTAGGAGGTTCTACCATGAAACTCGGCAATCTCACACTCGCGGGTCTTATACAGGCGATTCAAGGGCTGCTCCTGTTCATCATCGGGCTTGCAGTCAACGGCTCCTCTACCGCAAAGGGTATTCGCATGGCCGGCAGTTTATTCGGCGCGAAAATCTCGTATTGGCCCGGCACATGGCCGATCATCTTCGGTATTCTGCTGATTCTCGAAGGCGGGCTGCTGTTCTACATCGGCTACACAAAGTCAGGCAAAACCCCGACCCCGCCCACGTGGACGCCCAATCCGTAACTGCATAAGCAAACGAAAACGGCGGGTTTCCCCGCCGTTTTGTAATGTCTGTTTATTTTGCGTACTCCACCGCTTTTGTCTCGCGCAGCAGGTTCACCTTGATCTGACCGGGGTACTGCATCTCCGTCTCGATCTTCCGCGCTATCTCGCGGGCGAGCAGAATCATCTGATCCTCGGAGACCTCCTCGGGCTTGACCATGATGCGCACCTCGCGCCCCGCCTGAATCGCAAACGACGACTCAACGCCCGTGAACGAGTTCGTCAGCTCTTCGAGCTTTTCGAGACGCTTGATGTAGTTCTCGATGTTCTCGCGCCGCGCACCTGGACGTGCCGCTGAGATCGTGTCCGACGCCTGAACGAGAAACGCGATGAGTGAGTGCGGCTCAACGTCGCCGTGGTGCGCCTCGATGGCGTGGATCACGGCTTCGCTCTCCTTGTACTTGCGCGCCACGTCGACACCGATTGATACGTGCGTACCCTCGGTCTCGTGGTCAATAGCCTTGCCGATATCGTGCAACAGTCCCGCGCGTTTCGCGGTCATCACGTCGACGCCGAGTTCGGCGGCGAGCAAGCCCGCGAGATGCGCGACCTCAATCGAGTGCGCGAGTACGTTCTGCCCGTAGCTTGTGCGGAAACGCATACGCCCGAGCAGTTTTACGATGTCGGGGTGTATGCCGTGAACGCCTGTCTCGAACGTCGCGCGCTCACCTTCGGACTTGATAACCGCGTCGACCTCGCGCTGTGCTTTCGCGACGGTCTCCTCGATGCGCGCGGGGTGGATACGTCCGTCGATGATCAGTTTTTCGAGTGTGAGCCGAGCGACCTCGCGGCGCACGGGGTCGAACGATGAGATCGTGATCGCCTCGGGCGTGTCGTCGATGATGAGGTCGACACCCGTGAGGTTCTCGATGGCGCGGATATTGCGCCCCTCGCGCCCGATGATGCGCCCTTTCATCTCGTCGTTCGGAAGCGGCACGACGGACACCGTGGCTTCCACCACCTGATCCGACGCGACACGCTGAATCGCGAGCGTGATGTACTCGCGCGCTTTCTGCTCCGCCTCGTCCTTGAAACGCTGTTCGAGGTCCTTGATCTTCATCGCGGACTCGTGCGTCACCTCGGATTCGAGATTTTTCAGGAGGTACGCTTTCGCCTCCTCCGCCGTGTATCCCGAAATGCGCTCCAACGTCTCCGACTGCTGACGTTTAAGCGTTGCCACCGCTTCGCGCTCCTGTTCGGATTCCGCGATTTTCGCGGCGAGTGTCTCCGTCTTGCGATCTAAGTTGTCATTCTTTTTGTCTAAGGATTCTTCTTTCTGCCGCAGTCTGTTTTCCTGCTTCGCGATCTCGGCTTGGCGTTCTTTCACCTCGCGCTCGTAATCGCTGCGATTTTTGTGTATCTCTTCCTTTGCCTCGAGCAGTGCCTCACGTTTCTTTCCTTCGGATGAACGTATAGCTTCGTTGACGATCGATAACGCTTTTTTCTCTGCATCCTCAATCGTTTGCGCGTCTCGGCGACGCTTAATATTAAACAGTATGACCGTGAACACAACTGCCAATACGAGTACAATAACGGCGGCTATTACGTAAAACAACGGGTTAGAAGGCATTGTTAATGCTGAAATTACAGGCATAGTTAATCAACACACCCCCATTCTTATAGATTTTGCGCAAATATGCGAGAATGGCGGCAGAATAGAATCGGTTTTGCATTTGTATTTTACACTATGTTGATATGTGTTGTCAAGCATTATTTGTTGTATAAATATACAGTGCGAATCATTGTTGAAAAGAACCAACATATCGTAGGGGCGGGTCTTGACCCGCCCTTTCGCTGTTGCGCGCGACTTGCATCGCGGTCGATTCTCTGCGTTTCGCAACTCTGTCCGCGCTCGCCGCGCGGCGTTACTTTCGTTCGGGCGAAAGTAACCAAAGCCCGCAGGGGCTTGCGAGCCCCTTGACCCCGAG
>JAISJJ010000147.1 GCA_031261585.1 Oscillospiraceae bacterium | reverse complement strand
GAATCCCCTAACTAATGCGCATTAGTCGGGGGATTCTTCGCTTCGCTCAGAATGACAGCGTTTTTTTTAGAAAGGGCGGGTAAACCCCGCCCCTACGTCCAAACTGTTAATTGTCGTCGGCAGCACTATCGTCATTCTCGTGCCTATCCCAACCCTGCTTGTCGCCTCGATTCTGCCGCCTGACGCGGACACTATCTTGCGCGCTATCGCGAGACCCAGACCCGAGCCGCCCGATGCGCGGGCGCGCGACGTGTCGGTGCGCACGAACCGCTCGAATATGCGCGGCAGATCCTCGGGCGCGATACCGCAACCCGTGTCGGTGACGGACAGGTACGCTTCGCCCGTCTCGTGTTTTCCCGAGCGCAGGGTGATAACGCCGCCAGCGTCGGTGTACTTCATCGCGTTGTCGATCAGCACGCGCAACGCTTCTTTTATCTGCGCGCGGTCGGCGAACACTGGCGCGGTGTCGGCTTCGACGGCAAATTCGTGCGTCTCGTCGATGAGACGGAACTCCTCGCCCGACTCGGTGATAAGCTCCGACAAGTCGAACGGTTGCGCGTCGAGTTGCAGCGTACCCGAGTCGCCGCGCGCGAGGAACAGCAGCCGCTCGACAAGCCCGCGCATACTCTCGGACTCGAATTTTATCGCGTCGATGCCCTCCTGCAGCGTCTTGGGGTCGTTTTTGCCCCAGCGGTCGAGCAGTCCAGCATAGCCCTGAATGACGGATATCGGCGTGCGCAACTCGTGCGACGCGTCGGACACGAACCGAATCTGCGCGGCGTACGCTTCCGACACGCGGTCGAGCATACCGTTGATGGCGAGTGCCAAATCACGCAACTCGCGCTGTGACGAGTCCACGTCGAGCCGCGTGTCGAGACGCGCCGCCGTGATACCGTCGAGCGCGCCGCGCAATTCCGCTATCTCGTCGGGGCGCAATGAATCCGTGATATGCCCGATACTCTCGGCGGCGGATGCGAAATCGGAGATCGGCGCGAGCATCTTGCGCACGATTTTGGAGTTCGAGCGCGAGCGTTTGATGAGTATGATGATCTCGACGACGACGAGTATACCCATCGCGAACAGCGTGAGTACGGACATGGGCAATATCTCGTGCGCGCTGCAATAAATCACGCCGTTTTCGTAGAAGTATATGTTGTAATCCGACGGCAGCGGCACGAATCCGATCCACGCCGTCTGAATATCGCGCGAGCCGTTCCGCGTCCGCTCGGGCAGGACGATGCGCAAAACGTCACCGACATTGCGTCCCATCGCATATCCGACCTCGGTGTACTGCTCGGTACCCATGTTCGCCGTCTCCCACTCGCACCACGTGACGGTGGCGAGCGCGACGAGCAGCACGATGATGATATCCAGCGAGATAAACGTCAGAATCAGGCGGCGAGACAGCTTCGCGGACAGTCGCTTCGCGATGCTGAAACGCGGCGGGTCGAAATCGTACGGTTCGCGGCTCATGTCGCACCCTCCGTATCCCGCACGGCGTAGCCCACGCCGCGCACGGTGTGAATCAGCTTGATATTGAACACGTCGTCGATTTTCGCGCGCAGGAAACGCACGTACACGTCCACGGCGTTCGTGCCGCCGTCGAAATCGAAGTCCCACACGTCGCCGAGCAGCTTGTCCCGCGACATGACGACGTTTTTGTTGCGCATCAGGTACTCCAACAGGTCAAATTCGCGCTTCGTCAGCTCGACGCGCTCACCCGATACGGTCACGTCGCGGCTGCTCGGGTCGAGCGTCACAACGCCGCACGTCACGGTGCCGTCGGTCGCGGCGGCGTCGGTCTCGCGGCGGCGCAGGGCGGCACGGATGCGCGCGAGCAGTTCCTCGATCTCGAACGGTTTCGTGATATAGTCGTCCGCGCCGAGATCCAGCCCCGCCACCTTGTCAGGCACGCCGTCGCGCGCCGTGAGCATGATCACAGGCACCTGCGACACGCGCCGCAGACGGCGCAGCAGCTCGGTGCCGCTCAGTTCGGGCAGCATGATGTCGAGCAATATCAGGTCGAACACGCCCGACAGTGCCTGTTCAAGCCCGCGCCGACCGTCGAACGCCTTTTCGACCTCGTACCCCTCGTATTTCAGTTCAAGCTCGACAAACCGCGCGAGTTTTTCCTCGTCCTCAACCAGCAGAATTTTCATTGTTGCCGTCCTCCGAATTTTCGTTCTCTGTCTCACCGTTCACGGTGTGCGCCGCGTCGTACTGCGCGCGAATGTTGTCCGCCGCGCCGTTCACGTGGTCGACGACGTTGTTCACCTCGTCGCGTCCGAGCTGTTCGCCCGAGAATTTGTACCGCCAGCCGAAGAACATCGCGACGATGATGATCAGCGCGACACCCCAGAACCACAGTATCAGCAGCAGCGCGATGACCGATATCGGCAGCGCGATGAGCAGTTTTCCGTGCCGCCATACCTCGAGGAAGTTCTTGTTCAGCACGTCGATGATGCGCAGCAGGAACCGCCCGAGTTCGACGAGCGCGTTTGACGCGTCGTGTCCGTCGACGCGGTACCCTCGGGCGTGGTCGTCGCCGTCGTCCGCGCGTTTGCCGCGCTTTTTTGACGTGCGCGCGCCCGTGTTGATGGTTCTGCCGTCGCGGGCGGCGTCGTTCTGCGTCTGCGTCTCGTTCAGCCGTTCGAGCAGCAGTATCGCGTCGAGCATATCGCCGCCCGTCGCCTCAAACGCCGCCGCCGCGTCCTCAACGGACACGTTCGTAGCCTTGCTGATTTTTTCGATTTTTTCCGCGTCGGTCATGGTAATCTCCTTAATGTTGCTGTATTGCATTTTCTGCTGCTATTGTAACACCTGCGCGATTGATTTTCAATGCAACGTGTATTAAAATCGCATTAAGTGACTTGCTATTTGCGGCAAATGGTGGTAATATATATAAGCGCGATACAAATAAACGGCGAAGGAGCGTAATTATGACAAAAGCTGCTGAAACGCATTACCTGTCGGCGGAGTATACGCTCGCGACGGCAATTAGTATGCCCGAGGTCACAGGCGTGGATTTCACGCTGAAAGCCGCGCAGTACAAGCGCGCCGCCGCCGAATATCGAGAAACCGCGGCACTGGGAAGCACACGGCTGGGAGACGCAACGGCTCGGGCGGAGGAGTGCGACGCGCTCTCAAACGAGTGTGCGCGCCGAGCGGAAGCGTGCTTTGCCGCCGAGGACAGGGCGATAAAGAACAGGCGCATCATCGAGAACACCACGTTTGCCGTGCTCGCGACGATTGCCTATTTTATTGTATCCATAGGTCCGACAATTCTTATCGGTATATGGATGTTCGCGAATGGCGGAGAAAACATGACGTTTTTTTGGGTGTGGATAGCACTCGCGATTCTCTCGGTTATCGTCGGACTCATTATAATAATACCGAAGTGGAAGAAGCACAAGACGCCCAAGTACAAGGACATCAAATATTAGGAGGTGCCGCACATGTCAACAGACCTTGAAATCCGCTACAAATCCGCCGAGTACATGCGCGGTATCGCCGACGGCATGACCGACGTGTCGGGCGAAGAACTGCTGCGCCGAGCGGAACAGTACCGCCGCGCCGCCGCAGAGTTCGCCGCAGTGGGGGACTATAAAGACGCGCCGACACGCGCGGCGGAGTGCGACGCAATCGCCGAAGAGCACGAACGGCGCGAGGTGGAGAAATACGCCGTCGGAAAGAAGAAAAGTCGTCTCCGACGGGTCATGGAGTTCGTGGTTATCGGCGTTATCGGAGCCGTGCTTTTAATGGGGTTTCCCACTATTTTCATGCTGACCGAAGAAACAGACTCAACAACACGCGCATTGTTTTTAGGGACGTGGGGTCTCTTCGTGTTGTTCGCGCTCGGTATTGGCGGATATGCGTTTTTCAGCCGCAAGCGAGCGGCGAGCAAACCGTCGAAAAAGCCGCCGTCGTACAAAGATTTGAAATATTAGAGGTGCAACAAATGTCAACAGACCCTGAAATCCGCTACAAGTCCGCCGAGTACATGCGCGGTATCGCCGACGGCATGACCGACGTGTCGGGCGAGGAATTGCTGCGCCGAGCGGAGCAGTACCGCCGCGCCGCGAAAGAGTACGACGACGCGGGCGATTATCTCGACGCGCGCGAGCAGTCGGAGCGTTGCAACGCGCTTGTGCGTGAGTTGTGTGAGCGCGAGGTGTCGGGGCAGAACACCGCGCGCGCGAAAAATCGCCGCCGCCACACGTGGGAGATCGTGTGCCTCGCGCTGATATTCTTCGCCGTCGCGCTGCTGCCGCTGACGCTGTTTTTGTCGAGCCTTGAAAACGTCTCCGCGGAGTCGAGCAATATACTGTGGACGGCGTGGATCGTCGTAGCCGCGATCTCGCTGGTTATCGGCGTGTTCGGATTTTTCACGAGGGACAAGGGGCGGCGCAAGTAGGGGCGGCGCGCCGATAAAATTTTTTGCGATAAACTTGCGAAAGGCTATTGTAAAACGCACGCATTTCTGGTAAACTACTAAAATAATAACCAACAGGCTCGCCAAAAGGGACGCTCGCTTGGTATAAGGAGATGTACAGTCATGGCAGACAACAATTTCGACAGGGATTACGCCGCCGCACTTGATCTTTTGGACGCGGCGGAACGCCTTGACAGCGTGTCCTCCACCGCGAAAGACGAGAAAGCCGAAGCGTTTGAGCGCGCATCGGCGGCGTTTCGCGCACTCGCGGGTTACAAGAACGCGGACGCGCTCGCCGCACAGTCCGCAGAGGACGCGGAGGAATGGCGCGCGAGAGCGGGTATCAACACGAAGAAACAGGCGAAGTTCAACGAGTTGAAGCGTTCGGGCGTCGGTTCCACGGCGTACTTCGTGTTCACCAAGATGGGGCGCACCAAGGGCGTGTTCCGCATTGTCGCGCTTGTGGTTGTTTTAATTATCCTCGCGATAGTAATTTATATAAGGAGCATCAGATGAGCGACTCAAACCTCGACAAGGACTACGCCGCCGCGCTTGAACTTTTGGACGCGGCGGAACGCCACGACAGCGTGTCCTCCACCGCGAAAGACGAGAAAGCAGAAGCGTTTGCGCGCGCGGAAGCGGCGTTTCGCGCACTCGCGGGACACAAAAACGCGGACTCTCTCGCATCGCAGGCTGCTGAGGAAGCGGCTGATTGGCGCGAGAAAGCGGGCATAAACACCAAGAAAAAAGCGCAGATCAACGAGCTGAAACGCTCGGGTATCGGCTCAACGGCGTACTTCGTGTACAACAAAATGGGACGCGGCAAGGGCATATTCCGCATACTCGCGATACTTGTGTTCATCATCGTCATCGCCCTGTTCGTCTGGTCGATAACAGGCGGCGCGGCACCGAACAGATGATGTCAGTTGACAATTGACAGTTGACAGTTGACAGTTTCGGTGCGCTCTGAATGACTGCGGAAAAATTGGGTTGATGCTTGCGTCTGCCCGCACGAAAAGGATATAAAATGAAATATTACAAACGGCTGCTGGGATTGCTGCTTGCGGTTATCCTTGTTTTCTCCATAGCGTCGTGTAAGGTCGAAATCGGCGGCACAGACCCCACGCCCGATACGAGCGCGTCGCCCACACCGCCGCTCGCGCCGAATGAGACGCTGCCGACGTTGCCCAATCCCGCCGACATCACGCCGACGCCCGTGGATTACACGGTGCCGTCGCCATCCGCGTCGTTCGCGGACTTCGTGGAGTCGTATCTCGTCACGTCGATGCTCGGCGCGACGGTCAATATCCATTTCTACTTCAAAAATCCGCAGAATTACGGGTTCCCCGCGTACAACGTGACGTGGGGCTCGGGCTATGCGTACCCGTCCGACGACGAACTGAACTACGAGGTCGACATGACGCGCGCGCTGCTCGCGAACTACAACCGCGCCGAGCTGACGCGCGACGAGCAGTTCGTCTACGACCTGATGCTGTACGACTGGGCGTCGCTCCAACAGTCACTCGACCTGTACTACTATCGGGAGCCGCTGCTGACGGGAATCGGCGACCATATCCAGATACCGCTCATACTCGGCGAGTACAAATTCCAGTCTGAGCAGGACATCAAGGACTATTTCGCGTTGCTCGTCACGATCGACGACTATTTCGACTCGATCATCGCGTTTGAGAACGAGAAATCGCGTCTCGGCTTGTTCATGGCGGACGGCAGTCTCGACACGGTGATCACGGAATGTACGGCGTTCATCGTGCAGCCCGAGACAAACGCGATGCTCTCAGCGTTCGCCGACAACATGGAAAACCTCGAATTTGACCTGTCCGAGGGTATGCGTCAGGCGTATATCGACCTGAACCGCACCGCCGTGCTCGACTACGTGATACCCGCGTACGAGAAGCTCATCGACGGCGTGGAGGTACTGCGCGGCACGGGCGTCAACGAAATCGGACTCGCGGGTTTGCCGCGCGGAACGGAGTACGCCGCACTGGAACTTAACTCGTTCGGCATCAGCATGTCGCCCGAGGACTATATAGAAAAACTCGACGAGGCGATAGCCGCCGTGCGCGACGGGATCAGCGCGTTCGCGCCGAACGCGAACGAAACGAGTACGATTGCCGACCTGATCGACGATATTGTGCAGAACAACATGAGCCTGCTGACCGCGTTTTGGGAACTCGGTTTCCCTGAGCTGACAGCCGAGGAGACGGTGGAGTACCTGCGCGAGCACGCGGCGGCGGATTTCCCCGCGCTGCCCACGGGTACGGCGTTCACGATAAAACACGTCGACCCGTCGCAGGAGGACGCGGCGCGACCCGCGATGTACTTCTCGCCGCAGGTAGACAACGCGGCGAGCAACACGATAATCGTGAACGACAAGGCGTTGGCGGACGATGCCGCGGGCTTCTTCACGACGATGGCGCACGAGGGATATCCCGGTCATCTGCAACAGTTTGCGGGTATCAGCGCGCAGCATGTGAACACGCTCCGCATGATTTACAAATACGACGCGAACGCGGAGGGCTGGGCGACTTATGCGGAACTGTACGCCGTCAAGTACCTCGGCGGCGACGAAGACGCGCGCGAATTTTTGCGGCTGTACAACGAGTTCAATCTGTATCTGTCCGCGCGGCTCGAGATGGGCGTGAGTTACGAGGGGTGGACTCGGCAGATGTACGCGCGATACGGCATGGACTTGTACGGCGACGAACTCGGCGGGTACGATTACTTCCGCGACGCGCCGATGACCTACGCGCAGTACATCGCGGGTATGATGCAAATCCGCGCGCTGAGAGCCGAATTTTCCGACATCTCCGATCTGCAATTCCACACGGACTTCCTGAACGCGGGTTCCGTGCCGTTCATAATCATGGAGGAGTACCTGAGCGAACTGTACGCGCTGGGATGACGGCAGTTGACAGTTGACAGTTGACAATTAGGACGAGGGTCGCGGTTTTGCCGTGACCCTCGTTTTTTGTTGCGGAACGCGAGTGAGGTGCGGTGGGTGATGCGACGTAGGGGCGACCATTGGTCGCCCGTCGGGGTTTTGCATACCACAACAGGGCGACCACATAGGGTCGCCCCTACACAAACCGTGAGATGTGTGCAAGAACAAGACAAATACGCAACCCCCGTCCAACCCCGCCCCCTTTCGGAAAGGGGGTGCCGACCGCAGTCGGCGGGGGTTTGTTCCCCGTAACCCCCGTCCTAACTGTCAATTGTCAACTGATCGTGTCATTTCGGGCGGACAAACCACATATATTTCAACAGACTTAATTCCGAGGTGACGATATATGACGGTACACCGTTCGCGCAGACGGCGCGGTCGAACGGCGCAAAAGCCGAGACACGGCGCGTCGCTGCTTGTGTTCCTCTGCGGGGTTTTCCTGCTCGCCGTGTTCACGCGCATCGCGTTTCCGACGTTTTCCAAGGCACTGGGCGACCGCGTCGACGGCGTGACGAACTACCGCGCGGCGTTCGCGGCTATCGGCGAGGGGTTGTCGGGCGAGAAGAAGTTCTCCGTCGCGTTCGCCGAGGCGTGGGGTCTGGCGTTCAACCCCAAATCGCCCGCCGAGGACGCAAACACGGCGCGACCGACCCCGAGTGTCCCCGCGTTCAACGAAAACACGGCGAACCACGGCGACGACCCCGTGTCCGATGCCGCCGCCGAGTTCACGGACGCTGTGGCGGCGTGGCGCATGATCTCGCCCGACGCGTGGAGCGGGTTCGGACTGCCGACGGGCGTTTAGGCGGCGCGCATGAGTCGTATCATCGCAAAAATCGACCCGTCGCCCACCGCGATTCTGATGCCCGCCGCCATGATCCTGCTCGACGCGTGGCAACTGCTGGTCGTCACGGTCGTCGCGGCGGCGTTCCACGAGATCGGGCATTACGCCGCCCTGCGCGTGTCGCGCGGCGAGCTGAAACGGTTCAAACTCGACCTGATCGGCTGCTCGATCCAGTACGGCGGCAACATGAGCTACGGCGGCGAGATTTTCACGGCACTCGCGGGTCCGCTGATGAGCGCGGTACTCGCCGTCGCCGCCGCGCTGCTCGGCAGGCTCACAGGGTGCGCGCCGCTGTACCAACTCGCGGGCGTATCGGGCGCGCTGTGCGTGTTCAACCTGCTCCCGTGCTTCCCGCTCGACGGGGGCCGGGCGGTGTACAAGATATGCGCGTATGTGTGGGGGCTGGACGTCGCGGCGCGCGTGACGTTCGCGCTGCGCTGCGCCGTGGCGGTGTCGCTCGCGCTGCTCGGCGTGTGGGCGGTGCTTCAACCGCCGCACAACCCGAGCCTGCTGATATGCGCCGCGACGGTGATTATTATTAAGAGTTGACAGGTCGACAGAAAGCCGACGGGAGAAACGCCGCACCTACGTAGGGGTCGGTCTTGACCGACCCGCCGCACCTTCCCCTCGTCATTGCGAGCCATTTCGCAAAATGGCGCGGCAATCCACGTAACCCTCGTCCGCTTTTCGCGTTTTGCAAGGGATTGGACGCGGAACGGGGTTCTGGATTGCTTCGCGCGGCTCGCAATGACGATGGTTAAAGCAAATGCGGTAGCCGTGGGACAGTGGGCGGGTCAAGGCAGCCCCAATGAGGGCGTTGGCGCGAGAGAATCAGATAAAACTCAAAATTAGCTATTGCATTTTTTGTTTAGGTGTGCTATACTGTTCTGCAACATTGCGGCAACATCCGCGGCGTTTAGCGTTAATGACAGGCAGGTACACATCCATGAAAGAGGGTATTCACCCCAACTACGAGCAGACGACGATCCGTTGCGCGTGCGGCGAGATCATCGAGACGGGCAGCACGAAGAAAGACGTAAAAGTCGAAATCTGCTCAAAGTGCCACCCGTTCTTCACAGGCAAGCAGAAACTCGTCGACACCTCAGGTCGCGTCGATAAGTTCAACAGAAAGTTCGGCATCGTCCAGAAATAAGTATTCGCAACGCATTACGCGCCCGTGTCGACTACGGGCGCGCGGCGCATATACGGCAAATCGGAGGCGTATCATGGCGTTCATCGAGATAAAGCCCGAGGCGATCCCCGGCAACGTGTTCGACATGGTGGGGCGCGAATGGATGCTCATCACCGCAGGGACGCCCGACAGTTTCAACACCATGACCGCGTCGTGGGGCGCGCTCGGCGTACTCTGGGGGCGCAACACGGCGATGTGTTTTGTGCGCCCGCAGCGGTACACGCACGAGTTCATGGAGCAAAACGAGTACTACACGCTGAGTTTTTACGCGGAGGAATACCGTCCGCAACTCGTCGTGTGCGGCGGCACGAGCGGTCGCGACGTGGACAAGGTGGAACTCACGAATTTCAAGGCGCAGCCGACGCCCGAGGGCGCGGTGTACTTCCGCGAGGCGAAACTCGTCATCGTGTGCCGTAAACTGTACGACGAGCCGTTCAAACCCGAAAATTTCCGCGTACCCGACATCGACGGCGCAATCTACCCGACGCACGACTACCACCGCATGTACGTCGGCGAGATTGTGCGCGTGCTGATCGACATTGAATGATATTCATTAAGGATAACTATTGACAGAAACACCTATTACCGCGAACAAACAGGACATCGCGATACTCGTGGGGCTGAACTCCGACGTACTGCCGCAAAATGAGCGCAGTACCGACGAGACGCTCGACGAGCTTGAAGCGTTACTCGAAACCGCGGGCGGCACCTCCGTCGCGCGCGTCCTGCAAAACCGCAATTCGCCCGACCCGCGCACGTTTATCGGCACGGGCAAGGCGCAGGAGATCAAAGAACTGTGCGAGAACGAGTCCGCAGACCTCGTCGTGTTTGACAACGAGCTGTCGCCGTCACAGGCGCGCGCGCTCGAGGACGAGATCGGTGTGCGCGTACTCGACCGCGCGGGGCTGATACTCGACATCTTCGCGACGCGCGCCAACACGCGCGAGGGGCGACTTCAAGTAGAACTCGCGCAGTACAAGTATTTATTGCCGCGCCTGACGCGCATGTGGACGCATCTCGGGCGGCAGGCGGGAACGTCCGCGCCGATCGGCACGCGCGGACCCGGTGAGACGCAACTCGAAACCGACCGCCGCCACATTCGCCGAAAAATCACAAAGCTTGAAGAAGAACTCGACGAGGTGCGGCGCACACGCGCCACGCAACGCCGCGCACGGGAGCGCAACAACGTCCCCGTCCTCGCGCTCGTCGGGTACACGAACTCAGGCAAATCGACGCTGCTGAATCTGTTGTCGGGTGCGGGTATTCCCGCGCGGGACAGACTGTTTGACACGCTCGATACGACGACGCGCCGCATCGCGGTCACGGACTCGATGGACGCGCTGCTCAGCGACACCGTGGGCTTCATTCGCAAACTGCCGCACCACCTCGTGGACGCGTTCCGCGCGACACTCGAAGAACTGCGGTACGCCGACGTGATACTGCACGTCATCGACAGCTCGAACCCCTTGTGGCGCGAACAGGCGGCGGTGACGGACGAGCTTATCGAGCAATTGGAGTGCTCGGAGACGCCGCGCATCGAGATTTTCAACAAAATTGACCTCAACCCGTCGGAGAATCTGCCGCGCCACGACCGCGCCGTCGAGATATCCGCGAAAACGGGGGAGGGCATCGACAAACTGCTGCAACTGCTCGGAAAAATCCTCGAAGAATCCAGCGTCCGCGCGACACTCCGCATACCGTACGACCGCGCGGGTCTCGTAGAGGAGCTGTACGCGTCAAAACTCGCGCAAACCTCGCGGTACGAGGAGGACGGCGTGTACGTAGACTGCGTACTGGACGCGGTATCGCGCGGGAAGTATAAGGAATATGTTGTCAGTTGACAATTGACAGTTGACAGTTGACAGTTAGGACGAGAGTTGCGGGCTTCGTCAGCACCGAAACACCGTTCTAACCTCTGACCTCTAACATCTAATCACTATAAAAGGGCGGGTAAACCCCGCCCCTACAAATACCACAGTCCGTTTTGGAGGGATATTATGGAACTCGAAAAGGTATACGACCCGCGCGCTGCCGAGCCTGAGATATACAAATACTGGCTTGACGGCGGGTACTTCAAGGGCGTTGCGGACACGCAAAAACGCCCGTTTTCCATCGTTATCCCGCCGCCGAACGTCACGGGGCAACTGCACCTCGGTCACGCGTTCGACAACACCGTGCAGGACATTCTGACGCGCATGAAGCGTATGCAGGGCTACGCCGCCGTGTGGGTTCCCGGCACCGACCACGCGGGTATCGCGACGCAGATCAAGGTCGAGGAGGAACTGCGCAAAGAGGGGCTGACGCGGTACGACCTCGGGCGCGAGAAGTTTTTGGAGCGCGTGTGGGAGTGGAAAGAGAAGTACGGCGGGCGCATCATCGAGCAGCTCAAACTGCTCGGATCGTCGTGTGACTGGGATCGCGAGCGGTTCACGATGGACGAGGGTTGTTCGCGCGCCGTGCGCGAGGTGTTCGTCGCGCTGTACGAAAAGGGCTTGATTTACAAGGGCTCGCGCATCATCAACTGGTGTCCGCACTGCGTCACCGCGCTGAGCGACACCGAGGTTGAACACGAGGAACAGGCGGGTCACTTCTGGCACATCAAGTATCAGATCAAGGACTCGGACGAGTTCTTAATCGTCGCGACGACGCGCCCTGAGACTATGCTCGGCGACACGGGTGTCGCCGTTCACCCTGACGACGAGCGGTACGCGCACCTCGTCGGCAAGACCGTGATTCTGCCGCTCATGAACCGCGAGATTCCGATCATCGCGGACGAGTACGTCGACCGAGACTTCGGCACGGGCTGCGTCAAAATGACGCCGTGCCACGACCCGAACGACTTCGAGGTCGGACAGCGGCACGGTTTGGAGCAGATTCTCGTGCTCGACAACGACGCGAAGGTCATAAACGGCGGCAAGTACAACGGTCTTGACCGATACGACGCGCGGCGCGAGATCGTCGCCGATCTCGAATCGCTCGGACTGCTCGTCAAGGTCGAGGAACACGCGCACAATGTCGGCAAATGCTACCGTTGCGGTACGACGGTCGAACCGATCACGTCGCCGCAATGGTTCGTGAAGATGGAACCGCTCGCCGCTCCCGCGATTGAGGTCGTAAAGGACGGGCGCATGAAATTCGTGCCTGAACGGTTCGCGAAAACGTACCTAAACTGGATGGACAACGTGCGCGATTGGTGCATCTCGCGCCAGCTCTGGTGGGGGCATCAAATACCCGCGTGGTACTGCGCCGACTGCGGCGAAATCACCGTCTCGCGCACGGATCCGACGGAGTGCGCGCATTGCGGCAGCGCGAAAATCGAGCGTGACCCCGACGTGTTGGACACGTGGTTTTCGAGCGCGCTGTGGCCGTTCTCGGTGTTCGGCTGGCCCGATAAAACGCCCGAACTCGACTTCTGGTATCCGACGACCGTCGTCACGCCGGGGTATGAGATCATCTTTTTCTGGGTCGCTCGCATGATCTTCTCGGGGCTGGAACACATGGACGACGTGCCGTTCCGCACCGCGTATATCCACGGCATCGTGCGCGACGATCAGGGGCGCAAGATGTCCAAATCGCTCGGAAACGGCATCGATCCCCAAGTCATAATCGACAAGTACGGCGCGGACGCGTTGCGCATGAACATGATCTCTGGCGTGTCGCCCGGCAACGACATGCGGTTCTACATCGAGCGTTGCGAGTCGATGCGCAACTTCGCGAACAAGATTTGGAACGCGTCGCGGTTCGTGCTGATGAACCTCACGGTGACGGACGCGACACTGCCCGACGCGCTCGAACTTGAAGATAAGTGGATTCTCACGCGCCTGAACGCGGCGATACGCGAGGTCACGGACAACCTGGAACGCTATGAACTCGGTGTCGCGGCGACTAAACTGTACGACTTCCTGTGGGACGACTTCTGCGACTGGTATATCGAGCTTACAAAGCCGCGCCTGAACGGAGACGACGCGACGGCAAACGCCAACGCACAGCGCGTGCTTTTATATGTCTTGTCCGAAACTCTTAAACTCCTGCACCCGTTCATGCCGTTCATCACGGAAAAAATTTGGCAGTCACTGCCGAACGCGGACGGCGCGATCATGGTCTCGCGCTACCCCGAGTACGACGCAAAACTCGACTTCGCCGCCGACGCGGACGCATTCACGCTCGTGATCGACGCGATTCGCGCGGTTCGCGCAAGACGCGCGGAGATGAACGTGCCGCCGTCCAAACGTCCGATTCTCACGGTTGTGACCGCAAAAACGGACGTGTTCACGGACAGCCGCGACCTGTTGCGCAAACTCGCGTACGCCGAGGACGTCACGGTGCTGTCCGCCGCGCCGTCGTCGGTGGACGGACTTGTCGCGGTCGTGACGGACGCCGCAACGCTGTACATGCCGCTCGCTCAACTCGTCGACCTCGACGCGGAGCGCGCGCGTATCGGGCGCGACATCGAGAAAACGAAAAAAGAGATAGCGTCCACCGAGGGCAAACTCGCAAACACCGAGTTCACCGCGAAAGCCCCCGACCGCGTAGTTCAGGTCGAGCGCGACAAGCTCGTAAAAGCACAGGCACTGTTGGCGAATCTTGAACAGAGCTTGCGAAATTTGTAGAACGGTTCTCGGGTGAAAAACTCGTTCTACTGCGATAACTCAAAACGAAGCGCGGACGGGTGAAACCGTCCGCGCTTCCTGTTATCTTACGTTAAAACCCGTTGTTGGGTCCGATCTCGCCGCCGCCGAAGCAGCCGCAGCAATACAGGATCACCAGAATTATGATGATCCACAGGCAGCTACCGCCGCCGAAAAGTTTTCCACACATGGTGTTGTTTTCCTCCGGATTGATTATGCGCGGCGCGCTGTTCACGCTCGCGCTATGTTGGGATATCCCCTTTGTCTTTGGTACAGTGCATAATATGCGGCGCGCGCGAGGACGTTACCCGAAGATGTGAGAGGTTAGATGTGAGAGGTCAGAACAGCACCCGTTCTAACCGCTCACATCTAACCTCTCGTTTACCCTCTCTCAATTGCGGCGCGCGCGAGTTCGTCGCAGCGGTTGTTGTACTCGTTCTCGGCGTGACCTTTCACCCAGATGAACGTCACGCGGTGCCGTTCGATGAGCGGCAGCAGCCGCCGCCACAGATCGGGGTTCTTCACGTCGCCCGTCTTGCGGTGAAAATTGACTTTCACCCACCCGTCGAGCCAGCGTTTGTTGATCGCGTTCGTGACGTACTGCGAATCGGAGTACAGCGCGACCTCGCACGGCTCCGTCAGCGTCTCCAACGCGGTGATTACGGCGAGCAGCTCCATGCGGTTGTTCGTCGTCGCGTGGTCGCCGCCCGACATCTCGCGTTTTTTCGCGCCGTACATGAGTACCGCGCCCCAACCGCCGGGACCGGGGTTGCCCGAACACGCGCCGTCGGTGTATATGTCAACTTTTTTCACAGATATTTCCTAAATTTAATTTTCGGGCGCGCGAATAATCCGCTCGACCTGTTCCGCCGCCTTGTCACGAATACGTTTCGGCTGGCTCGTGAAGAACTCGACGACGGGATCGCGCTTTTTGATGCTCCACAGCCCCGCGATGCGCCCGTCCACCGCGACCGTCGGCATACATATGCCCGACGTCAGAATCACGGCGCGCTTGTACTCGTCGGGCAGCACCGCGCCGCGGTCGGAATAGCTCACAATGAGCGGGTCGAACCCCGCCAAAATCTGCACTTTCGGGATATCGGGCAGTTTCTCAGGCTCGTCCGTGTAATAAAAACGCTTGCCGTCCAGCTCGAAGCTGTTGAACGCGGACAGATCGGCGGCTTTGAAGTGGTCAGCCGATAAGCCCATGAACCACGCAGCGTCAGCCGTCGTCGAGGGTCCGTACGCCGCGAAATACCGCCGCAGAGCCTCGGGAAACGCGTCGTCGAAGCTCGGAATATCGTCCACCGCGATGAGATCGAAGTCGCGGCTCGTCATATCGCGGAACGCGACGATACCGCGCCGCGCAAGCCCGACGAAGATACCGCCCCACGGCGAAAACAGGTCGTCAATCATGCGCCTGTCATACGTGTCTGAGAATATTTGCCGCATCTCCTGCCGTGAATAGATGCCGTCCTCGAGACAGCGCACGACCTCCTCCGTGGCGTTGTCCGCGAACGCACGCCCGTACTGCCGCTCGAACCACGTCTCGCCCTGATGCAGCGCGAGCAGCAGCGGCAGATCGTCGGGGTCAACACCGTGCAACGTCCCGCGATACAGCCACGTCTTGGTCAGGCGCGTTTTCCACCGCGAGATGTCCGCACCGCGAATAATCGCGGAGTAACGGACATTGCGGTAGAACCACGAGTGTAGCCCCAACATCTCGCGCGCGAGCAGCACGACATCGGGACAACGCCGCGTGAGCCACAGATTGAACATGCGAACGCGCAGAATTTCCTCGGTGGTCATAATTTCGCTCCTGTATGTGATTCGGTTCGCGGCGTCATCGCGGGCTGCGTGCGGGACGGGGGCAAACCCCCGCCGACTGCGGTCGGCACCCCCTTTACGAAAGGGGGCAAGGTTTGGACGGGGTTACGGCGATGGACGGTGGACGTGTCGGACGATGGAAGAACGACCATACAAACTCCCGTCCAACGTCCCTGCCCCCTTTCGGAAAGGGGGTGCCGCTCGCAAGCGGCGGGGGTTTGTCCCTCGTCCCTATGGCTTATTCCTCGGCGTAATCGTCGACCTCGGGCTCAATTTCGACCTCTATTTCATCGATCTCAACCTCGATTTCGGGAGGGTCAACAAGGACATCGACCCCTACGGCGGGTTCTGTGTCGTCCGTCTCGTCTTTGTCCGCGCGTGCTACGGCTATCACGCGCGCGTCGGTGCCTACTTTCATCAGGCGCACGCCCTGTGTCGCTCTGCCTAACGTCGGTATCGTGTCCGCCGCCATGCGGATAATCGTGCCGTCGTCGGAGATCAGCAGGATATCGTCGTGGTCGTCGACGACTTTCACGTCCGCGACCTTTCCCGTTTTCTCGGTGACGCGGCAGTTGAGCTTGCCCGTGCCGCCGCGATTCTGCGCCTCCTGCTCACCCTCTGCGCCGCGCAGGTACTCGCTGATCGCGGTGCGCTTGCCGTAACCGTTCTCGGTGACGGTCAGCAGACTGCCGCCCTCGCGCGTCCGAGCCGCACCGACGCAGTAGTCGCCCGCGCGCAGTCGAATACCGCGCACACCCGCCGCCGCGCGACCCATCGGGCGCAAATCCGTCTCGTTGAAGCATATCGACATGCCGTCGTGCGTCGCGATCAGGATCATCTCGCTCCCGTCCGTCTCGCGCACGGAGATCAGTTCGTCGTCCTCCGCGAGATTCACGGCGCGGATACCCGACGCGCGGATATTTTTCAGTTCGCGGGTCGACATGCGCTTGACCGTGCCGCGTTTCGTGATGAACACGAGATAGCGGTCGTCGTCGCGCCCCGCCGCCGCGATCATCGCGGTTACGCGCTCACCCTCTTGCAAATTCAGGAGATTCGAGATGAACGTACCCTTGGCGGCGCGCCCCGATTCGGGTACGCGGTAGCCCTTGGTGACGAACGCGCGCCCGCTGTTCGTGAAGAACAGGATATGGTCGTGCGTCGACGCGGAGAGGATATTTTCGACGTAGTCCTCCTCGCGCGTCGTCATCGCGGTGATGCCGCGACCGCCGCGACGCTGTGCGCGGTACGTGTTCGCGGGTTGCCGCTTGATGTACCCCGCGTTCGTCAGCGTGTAGACGCACTGCTCCTCCTCGATCAGGTCCTCGATGTCGATCTCGTCCTCGACCGCCGCGATCTCGGTACTGCGCTCCGAGCCGAACTTGTCGCGTATCACGGCGAGTTCGTCGATGAGCAGTCGGCGCAGTTTTTCGGGATTTGCGAGCAGGTCGAGATAGTACTCGATTTTGCGCTGCAATTCCTCGTATTCAGCCTCGATTTTCTCGCGTTCAAGCCCTTGCAAACGCCGCAACTGCATCTCGAGAATCGCGTTCGCTTGGAGTTCGCTCAGCCCGAACCGCTCCATCAAATTCTCGCGCGCGTTGTCATAGCTCGAACGGATTATGCGGATCACCTCGTCGATGTTGTCGACGGCGATGCGCAGTCCCTCCAATATGTGCGCGCGCTCACGCGCCTTTTTGAGGTCAAACCTCGTGCGGCGCACAAGCACCTCCTCTTGGTGCGTGATGTAGTGGTCGATCAGCCCGCGCAACGTCAAAATGCGCGGTTGCAGTTTGTTCACGCCGTCCGTGTTCGGCACGGTGACGAGCGCGAGTTGCGTAATCGCGAATGTGATCTGCAACTGCGTGTTCGCGAACAGTTGATTCAGCGTCACCTGCGGGTTCGCGTCGCGCCGCAGTTCAATGACCATGCGGATACCGTTGCGGTCGGACTCGTCGCGCAAGCCCGAGACACCCTCGATGCGCTTGTTCTTGACGTGTTCGGCAATCGCCTCCATGACGTTCTTGCGCACGACCTGATACGGCATCTCCGTGACGATAATGCGCGTCCTGTCGCCGCCCGCGCCGTACTGCTCGAACTCCGTCCGCGCGCGCAGACGCACCTTGCCGCGCCCCGTCGCGTACGCCGAGCGCATACCCGCGTGACCCATGATGATTCCGCCCGTCGGGAAATCGGGACCCTTGATGTGCTGCATCAAATCGTCCAAATCCGCGTCGGGGTTTTCAAGCACGCAGATAACCGCGTCAATCGTCTCGCGCAGGTTGTGCGGCGGCATATTCGTAGCCATGCCGACCGCGATACCCGACGAGCCGTTGATGATGAGGTTAGGGAACCGCGACGGCATGACGGACGGCTCTTTCCGCGTCTCGTCGTAGTTCGCGTCCCAGTCCACCGTGTCCTTGTCGATGTCGCGCAGCATCTCCGCCGAGAGCCGCGACAACCGCGCCTCCGTATAACGCATCGCGGCGGGGGGATCGCCGTCCGCCGAACCGAAGTTGCCGTGTCCGTCGATGAGCGGTGCGCGCATCGTGAAGTCCTGCCCGAGACGCACGAGAGCGTCGTACACGGACGCGTCGCCGTGCGGGTGGTACCGACCCAGCACGTCGCCGACGGCGGTCGCCGCCTTGCGGTACGGGCGTTCGTGCGTCAAATTCTCCTCGTACATCGCGTACAGGATACGCCGATGCACGGGTTTCAGCCCGTCGCGCACGTCGGGCAGCGCGCGCCCTGCGATGACGGACATCGCGTAGTCGATGTACGACACGGTCATCTCGCTCTCGAGCTTGGAGATGATTATATTTTGATTCGGGTAGCTTATGTCCTCGTTATCGTCGGGACGTTTACGTTTTGCCATTATCAGTCACCTTGTTTATTTATTCTGCATTACTTGTTGTATGGGGCGATGTCCACATCGTCCCTGCCGTGTCTTTGACTATGCGCGCGACTTGTGCTTCTCTGTCATTCAGAGCGAAGCGAAGAATCTCATGCGCGCGACTTGCCCACCGCTGTCATTACACGCGCTAAGTGCCGCACTGCGGTGCGGTTGCGCGTTGCATGTCGTCTGCGGACTCCATCTGAGCCTGCGAAGAATCCCCTTGATATTGCGCGCGACTTGCGTCGCGGGCTATGCTCTGCTTTTCGATAGTTTGTCCGCGCTCGCCGCGCGGCGTTACTTTCTTTCGGGAGAAAGTAACCAAAGCCCGTTAGACGGGAGACGCGCGAGGGTTGGCAACCCCGCGACTTCCTTTTGCCGAGGACGGCAGCGGTTGCGGAGTTCGCGGCGAATCACTCCAAAACCGACAGCCTTGCGTCGCCTTACGGCGAGAAAAATGCGTCACGTCACGTTAAAAGTCTCTGCGGCTCGTTTCGCTGCCGCACATCGGTGGCGTTTGCGGGTCTTGGTTCTCATGTGTGTTTTGGTTTCGCGCGTAGGGGCGATTAGCAATCGCCCGTGCGCATTGTCTGACGTTTCGCAAATCGTATAATTGTGCGCGGGCGATTACTAATCGCCCCTACAAATGCGCACGTCTCACGGTTTATGTAGGGGCGACCCTATGTGGTCGCCCTGTTGCGGTCTGCATACGGTTTCACCTCTTGATTCGCATATTTTGCGCGTAACACGTTACCCGCTCGGAGCCGACTGCGTCGGCTTTACAGGCTACGCTTTGCTTTCGGAATTTTTCAGTCGTGTAACAATGCGCGTGATACCGTTCGCGATAAGCCACAGCACCCACAATGCGGCGAGTGCCATAGAATATATCACTACTGCTATCACAACCGCGTAATTCAAGCTCACTCCACTGTCAACAACCGCAAAGAGTATCCACATCGGCACATACGCGATCGACAACACTGTCAGCGTCTTACGGCAAACGCGTATCACCCTGTTGCCGTGCCGCCGTGTGATTGCACCGCTTTTACTGTCAGTCACCGCTTTGCGCCGCGTCGCCAAACGCGTAACGCCGTAAGCAACCAGCCACAGCACCCAAAGCGCGGTAAGCACGAAGGATTCTAACAGGTTGAGTCCGAGCCCCCAAATGCTGAGCGCGTAATTAAACACGCTGATCGGCACGAACGCAATCGACAACCCCGTCAAAATCATGCGGCATACAACCAGAATTTTTCGCCAAACACCCAATACCGTCATAAACCGCACACCTTTCGTATCCCTCGTCCAAACCCACGTAATTGTTCATTGTTAATTGTTAACTGTCAATTGACATCACACGTCCAAATTCGCGTACTTCGCGTTTTTCTCGATAAACTCCCGTCTCGGCTCTACCTTTTCGCCCATGAGCACCGTGAAAATCTCGTCGGCTTCTATCGCGTCGGTCAGTTCTATGCGTTTCAGCGTGCGCGTCTCGGGGTTCATCGTCGTCTCCCACAGTTCCTCGGGGTTCATCTCGCCGAGACCCTTGTAGCGCGAAATCTCGACCTTGCCGCGCCCGTCCTCGCCGCGCATCTCGGCGGCTATCGCCTCGCGCTCGTCGTCGTCGAACGCGACGCGGGACTGCTTGCCGCGCGTGAGCTTGAACAGCGGAGGTTTCGCGGCGTACAGGTACCCCTCGTCCACGAGCGGACGCATGAAACGGAAGAAAAACGTCATGAGCAGCGTGCGTATGTGACTGCCGTCCACGTCGGCATCAGCCATGATGATGACCTTGTGGTACCGCAGCTTTTTTACATCGAAATCGTCGCCCAACCCCGCACCGAGCGCGGTTATCACGGGCGTGAGCTTCTCGTTGCCGTACACCTTGTCGGCGCGCGCCTTTTCGACGTTCAGCATCTTGCCCCACAGCGGCAGAATCGCCTGATACCGCGAGTCGCGCCCGCCCTTTGCGGAACCGCCCGCCGAGTCCCCCTCGACGATGTAAATCTCGGTCAGCGCGGGGTTGTTCTCGTTGCAGTCCGACAGTTTGCCGGGTAGATTGAACCCCTCCAACCCCGACTTGCGGCGCACGTTCTCACGCGCGCGTTTCGCGGCTTCACGCGCTTTCGACGCGGTGACAGCCTTGTCGATGATCGTTCGGGCGGCGGCGGGATTCTCCTCCAAAAAGATTTGCAGCTTCTCGCCGACGACCTGCTCCACGAGCGTGCGAATCTCGCCGTTGCCGAGTTTCGTCTTGGTCTGCCCCTCGAACTGCGCTTCTTCGAGCTTAACGGATATCACGACGCACAGACCCTCGCGGCAGTCCTCACCCGAGAACTTGTCGTCGCCTTTCAGCGCGCCCGTGCGCTTGCCGTAATCGTTCAGCACGCGCGTCAGTGCGGATTTGAAGCCCGTCTCGTGCGAGCCGCCCTCCTGCGTGTGAATGTTGTTCGCGAACGACAGCAGCACCTCGGAGAACCCGTCGTTGTACTGCAACGCGACCTCCGCAATCGACGTCTCGCGCTGTCCCGACAGGTACACGACGGGATCGTGCAGCGTCTCCTTGCTGCGGTTGAGGTACGCCACGAACTCGCGTATACCGCCGTCGTAGCGGAAATCCTCGGCTTCCTCGGAACCCGCGCGCGCGTCCTCAATGCGGATTTTCAGCCCCGCGTTCAAAAACGCCTGCTCGCGCATACGCGTTTTCAGCGTCTCGTAGTCAAATTCGAGCGTGTCGAAAATCGTGCCGTCGGGCTTGAACGTGATCTCCGTGCCTATGCGGTCTGTGTCGCCCACGACGGTGATCTCCTGCGTGATATCGCCGCGCGCGAACCGCATCTCGTAGATCTTGCCGCCGCGGTGTACGCGCGCGATAAGCCACTCGCTCAGCGCGTTCACGACGGACGCGCCGACGCCGTGCAGCCCGCCCGACACCTTGTAGCCGCCGCCGCCGAACTTGCCGCCCGCGTGCAGCACGGTGAACACGACTTCGAGCGCGCTCTTGCCCGTCTGCTCCTGACGGTCAACGGGGATACCGCGCCCGTCGTCCGAGACGGTGATCACGTTGTCCTCGCCGATTTTTACGGAAATCTCCGTGCAGTAGCCCGCGAGAGCCTCGTCGATCGAGTTGTCGACGATCTCGTACACGAGGTGGTGCAGCCCGGGCGAACCCGTCGTGCCGATATACATACCGGGACGGCGGCGCACAGCCTCCAACCCCTCCAACACCTGAATCTGCGACGCGTCATAGTCTCCCTCGACGCGGTCGCCGCCCTGTAATTCCTCGAAATTTTCTAAATCGCTCATATACACTCCTGTTTTAATGGAAATTATCATTAGATGTTGCGCGTGGTTCGGGACGGGGGACAAACCCCCGCCGCTTGCGAGCGGCACCCCCTTTGCGAAAGGGGGCAGAGACGATGGACGATGGAATTGGGTTGCGCAGGTTGGCGGGTCGTAGGGGCGATTACCTGTGCCGAGAGTGACAATCGCCGTCTGTCGTCCTACGTCCAACCTTGCCCCCTTTCGGAAAGGGGGTGCCGTCCGCAGACGGCGGGGGTTTGTCCCCGTCCTGCCCCGCGTCCATAACTGTCAATTGTCAACTGTTAACTGTCAAACTACGCTTTTCGGTCGGAACTGCGTGAAATACGCCTTTTCTCCGCGACGGCTTGCCGTTACGACTATGTAGCGCGGTTCGCCGTCGGCGAGCGATTTCAGTTCACCGCGCGACTGCCGCCGTTCGAGGTATTCGCGCGTCGATTTCGCCGCAGTGCAGTTGTCCGCATCGAACACGCCGATGATCTCGCCGTCGTCCACGACCTCGCCGCCGCCTAAGTAATAATACACCGCGCGATTCCTCCGTTCTGAATCTCAATTATCCGCGTGTTCGGCGGTGTCTCGCCCAACACGCACGTCGATATGACGACCTGACCTCCGCTCGACCGCGTGAGCACAAATTCGCGCCGCGCTTCGTCGAGTTCACTGAGCACGTCGTCGAGCAGCAGCAGCGGCGCGCGCCCCAACTCGTCCGCCATGATCTCGCGCTCCGCGAGTTTGACGGCGAGTGCGGCGGTTCGAGCCTGCCCCTGTGACGCGTATTTGCGCGCCTCGGTGCCGTTTATCGCGATCTCGATATCGTCGCGCCGCGCACCGACAAGGCACTGTCCACTCGCAAGCTCCGCGTCGTACAACTCACGTGACCGCTCACGCAACGCGTGAGCAATCACGGCTCTGTCGGGATTTTCGGTATCGGCACCGCGCACGGTCTTGTACGTCAGCGCGAGTTCCTCGGTGCCGTGCGAACAGTCGGCGTGCAATACGCGCGCACGCTCCGCAAGTTTGCGCACAAACGACGCGCGGTAGAAGATCAGCCGCGCGTCCGCGTCTATGAGTGCGTTATTGAATTCGGGCAGCGCATCGAGAAGTCCCGAATTCTCGCGCCAACCGCGCAATACGCGCGTCTTGTGCGCGTACAGCCGCGTGTGTTCCGCGAGTGCTTCGGCGTATCGCGGACGCAGTTGCGAGATGCAGCGGTCGAGTAACCGCCGCCGCTCGTCGGCACCGCCACGCACGAGGTTCAAATCGTCGGGCGTGAACATCACCGCCGACAGCGTCTCCGCGAACGCGTCCGCGCGGCGCAATTTCGAGCCGTTGCGGATATTGACGCGCCTGCCCGTGTTCGACAGACGCAGTTCGTGCGTTATCTCGCGGTTGTCGAACTCGATCTCGGCGCGCAACACGGCGTCGGATTCGCCGAAACGGATCATCTCGCGGTCGCGCGAGCCGCGATGTGACCGACCCGTCGCCGCGAGGTAGCACGCTTCGAGCAGATTCGTCTTGCCCTGTCCGTTCGCGCCCGACACGATGGTGAGACGCGGCGCGAACTCTGCGTCAAGCGCGGCGTAGTTGCGGAAATTCGCGAGAGTGAGACGATGTAACATGATGACCGCCGCCCCTCTCATTTTGCCGATTTTTATCTGACTCTTGTATACCTTATTATAATAGCACATTTGAAGTCTTTTTGCAAGAGAAACTTGTAGAATTTCGGCGGCGAAGCACAACAAATTGCGCCGAAGAATCAACCTCGGCGCGAATTGTTGTGGTTTGCGGAAAATTTATTGTTGAGCGGGCGATGTGTGCGTTATTTTGTAAACGCTTCCCGCACGACCGTCTCGGCGGGTTTGCCGTACAGCGAATACCCGCGCTCGTCGAGGTCGGACAAATCGCCCTGCCACGACCACAGCCCGTAGCCGCCGACCCAGTCACGCGCGCGCGTTTTCTCGAACATCTCGCGGTACCACGCCGCCTGTTCCTCACCCGACGCTTCGCCGCCCGCCTGCCAGTCGTTCGGAACTTTCGGCGAACCGACGGCGGACATACACCCGATCTCCGCGAAGAAAAACGGCTTGTCGAACTGCCGCACGACGCGCTCAATGCGGTCGAGCTGCGTGTCCCATGAACCCGTCGGGTAGTACCCACTGCTCGATATCACGTCCACCGCGTCCCACCAGTCCACAGCGTCCTCCTGATACTTGTCGGTGTTGTAGGACACCAAACCGCCGAACGCGGCGCGGCACTCCGCGACAAGCTCACGCCAGTGCGCGCTCTTGCGCTCCGCCATGACCATCTCGCAACCCGTGATGTACATGACGCAACCGAGTTCGCGCGCGAGCGCGGCGTAGTGCAGGTGAAACGCCGTGTGCGAGCGGAACCATTTGCTCCACTTCGGCTCGGGCGGCACCTCGTTGTCGAAAAAGTTGATGAACGCGCGCCACGTGCCGTTCATGCAGTTGATCGTCGGTTTCAGGATCACTTTCAGTCCCAGACCCTGCGCGTACTCGGTGAACGCCGCGAGTTCCGCGTCGGGCATGTTCCACTCGCCGTCGAATATGATGTCCTCCGACTGCGGTGTCTGCTGGAACCCCGACGGCGTAAAAATCACGTGGCTCGCACCCGTGCGTTCGCGCATGAGCCGCAAACTCTCGCGAGCAGCGTCGCTGTCGAACGCTCCCTTGCCCCCGAACGGCGCGAAATTGATAGCGTTGATGTGTTCCATGTGTTCTCCTTATAATTTACGATTTCGTGCGTGCGTCAACACACTCGGCGGCTCGTTTCGCTACCGCACGTTGATGAAATTAATCGTCTTGGCGCGGTCTCCCCCTGTCACTTCGTGACATCCCCCTCTGTGAGGGAGACTTTTGACGGGGGTACGTCCTTCGTCCAACCCAGCCTCCCTCCGAGAGGGAGGTGCCGTCCGCAGACGGCGGAGGGAGTTCCCCGTCCAACGCCGCAACCCTCGTCCCAAATTGTCAACTGTCAATTGTTAACTGTTAATTGCCCCCACACCGCTTCTCCCGTGTACTCTCTTGCCTTTTCCTCGCCGCGCAACACACGCAACGCGCCCGCCGCGAGTGCTTCCATCTCGAACTCACCCGCCACGACGGCTACCTCGGCAATCCAACGCACGCGCGCCGCGAGACGTTCCGCGAAGTCCGTCCACCGCGTCACGCCGCCCGTGAGAATCACCGCGTCGACCTCGCCGTTCAGCACAGCCGCCATCGCACCCGCGTATTTCGCGAGCTGGTGAATCATCGCGTTGCGGTACAGCACGGCGCGGCGATCCCCCGTCTCGGCGAGGGCTTCAATCTCGCGCATGTCCGACGTGCCGAAGATGTCCGTGAACCCGCCGCGCCGATTGAGACGGTCGACGAGACGCGTTTTTGAGTACTCGCCCGAGTACGCGAGTTCGATCACATCGATGTACGGCAAATCGCCCGCGCGCGTCGGAGACATGGGACCCGAGCCGCGCAACGTGTCGTTTGAGTCGACCATGCGCCCGCGTCTGTGCGCCGTGACGGATACGCCGCCGCCGATGTGCGCGACGACGAAGTTCGCGTCCTCGTATCGCAGTCCGTGCGCCGCGCAGTACCGCCGCGCGACCTCTTTTTGGTTCAGCGCGTGGACGCTCGACTCGCGGTACACGCCGCGCAACCCCGTGGGACGCGCCACCTCGTCGAACTCGTCGGTGTTCGGCGGGTCGACGACAAACGCGCGCTTGCCGTACCGTTTCGCGTAATTGTCGCAAATCTGCGCCGCGAGTTGCGCGGGGTGAGTGCCGTTCATGCCGCGCGACGCGTGGTCGAGCAGCAGCGCGTTCACGGCGTACGTACCGCCGACGAGCGGCATCAGACCGCCGCCGCGACCGACGAACGCGTCGATATCGGACAGCGCGAAACCCTGTGCCGTCAGCGTCTCCTCAACGACGCGCGTGCGGAATTGCAGTTGCGACTGAATGGTCGGGAACTGCGTCAACTCCTCCGACGTGTGCGCCGCCTTGACGCTGAACAGCTCATGCAGCGCACCGTCCGCGCCGTCGAACAGCGCGATCTTCGTCGACGTCGAGCCGGGATTTATCGCGAGAATACGTTCACCCATGAGCACCTCCCGCGACAGCCGCGAGTGCTATCGAGTGGTATTTGTCGAGCGGGTCGGCGGAGCGCGAGGTCATGATGACGGGTACGCGCGCGCCGAGAACGGTACCCGCCGTGCCGCAGCCGCCCCAGATCGTCAGTGCCTTGACAAGGATATTGCCCGCCGCGATATCGGGTACGACGAGCAGATCGGCATCGCCCGCGACCTCTGATATGTACCCCTTGGTGTCGGCGGCGGCGCGCGACACGGCGAGGTCGAACGGTATAGGTCCCTCGAGTATGCAGTCGGGTATTGCGCCGTTCAGCCAGCGTCGTTTCAGCTCGGCGGCATCGACCGACGCGGGTACGCGCGCACTAACGCGCTCAGTGTCGGACAGCACGGCGACTTTCGGGCGCGATATGCCGAGGTTTCGCAGGAGTTTCACAGTGTTGATGATGATCTCCTGTTTCGCGTCCGCGTCGGGTGCCTCATTCATGCCGAAATCGGTGACGGCGACGAGTTTGTGGTACGCGCTCGGGTCGTAGAACCCGACGACGGACAGGCGCGAACCCGAATCGCCGCGCAGCCCGTTTTCGGGGCGCACAACGGCGCGCAGAAACGTCGCGGTGTCGATATCGCCTTTCATCAGCGCGCCGCACACGCCGCGTTGAACGTCCTCTACGGCGCGTTCGAGCGCGTCCGCGTTGTCCTCGGCGTCGATAACCGCGAAATCGGGTGCGTCAGGCGGCAGCAGAGACGCGATTTTGCGCGCGTCGCCGTACAGCCGCGCGGTGATCAGACCGTCGCGCGCGGCGTGGACAATCGCGTCGAGTGTCGTGACCTCGTGCGCTGCGACGACGGCGACGCAGACGGGGTCACGCTCACGCGCAAGCGTCGCGAAGTCCGAGATTTTAGTGAGTTTCATAAGTCAAGCTCCCGCGCGAGCGCGCCGAGTTCGGGTTCAAACGCCACGCCGTAGCGAGGCTCGGTACCCGCAAGTTTCGTGCGCAAAACGGTGCGCGACGTGAAGTCCGCCGCGATCTGCAACGCGCGCGGCACCGCGAGTCCGCGCAAATACGCGCCGACGAACACACTCGCGAACACATCGCCCGTGCCGTGGTACATGCCGTCGATTTTGGGTGCGAGCGCGTACGATATCTCGCCCGTCTCGCGGTCAATCGCCGCCGCGCCGAGCTGCTCGTCGCCGAAATATACGCCTGTGACGACCGCGACGCGGCGCGGCAGAACCGCGAGCCGCCGCAACAGTCCGTCGACGTACTCGCGCGTGTACGGTCCCGCGACGTACGCTTCGCCGAGCATCAGCGCGGACTCCGTCATGTTCGGCAGAATGATGTCCGCGCGCTCGCACAGGGAGCGCATACCGTCGGGAAAATCGGGCGGAAACGACGCGTACAGCGTCCCGTTGTCCGCCATCACGGGATCGACGATGATCACGCCGCCCGTGTCGCGCACACGGGAGAACGCCTGTTCGACGATCGCAATCTGCCGCGCGGAGCCGAGATAGCCCGAGTACGCGGCGTCGAATTTCACGCCCAACGCGTCCCAGTGCGCGAACATCGGCGCGAGATCGTCCGTCAAATCGCGGAACGTGTACCCCTCGAAACCGCCCGTGTGCGTGGACAGCACGGCGGTCGGCGCGGCGGCGCACTCGACCCCGCACGCTGAGATGATCGGCAGCGCGACGGTCAGCGAGCATTTGCCCACGCCCGAGATGTCGTGAATGGCGAGTACGCGTTTCACGGCTGCACCTCTTTCCCGATGACGACGGTCTGTGTCGGGTACGCGAGCGACACGCCGATCTTTTCAAAACGTCGCAAAATATCTATCAAAATATCGCTCTTCATCGTGTACAGAATCTCGGCGTTGTCCGCCCAGATGCGCACGCGCAGGTTGACCCCGCGCTCCTCAATGCCGCTCACGGCGACCTCAACGGCGGGGTCGCCCGATCTCTTTTGCGCCGCTGAGCGCGCGTCCGAGAAATTCGGGTGCGACATGACCGCGTCGCGTATCTCCTCCATGCCGCGCTCGTAATCCGAGTTGTACGTGACCGTGAACACGAGTGCCTCGTTGATGCGGTGCTGTCGGTAACTCCAATTTTCGAGCGAGGACTTGTTCAGCACGGAGTTCGGCACGATGACGCGTCGGTTCTCAAACGTGCGTATGATCGTGTGCATGAGGTTTGTCTCCACGACGTAACCCACGATGTCGTCGTCGATGTAGCGCACGATGTCGCCGACGCGGAACGGCTGCGTCAGTATGAGAATCAGCCCCGAACACAGATTGCCGATCGGCTCCTGACACGCGATTGACAGCACGACCGCGATTATTCCCGAGCCCGCGAGCGTCTTGTTAATCGCGTCTTTCGCGCTGCCCGAGAACACCGTCATGACAGCCGCGAGTACGATGACCACCGTCAGCACGTACCGCACGAGCCGCAGATGCCCGAGATGCTTCGCCTTGACCCTGTCGCGCTTCTCGATAAACCCCGAGACGGATTTGATGACCATTATCGCGACCGTACACACAAGCACGGCAAGCACAATGCGCAGCGTGAGCACGAGCGCGGGGTTGGTGATGCCGAGCTTTTCCAGTAGACTGCCCATAGAGACTCCCTTGCTGTGAATTGTAGGTGGTTATTGTATTGTATCACAAAATCGTGCGGCAATCAAGGTTTTGTTGTCGGCGTGGCACGGATACATTGCGTTGATAATTATCGGCACCGCAATTATGATTCGCGTAGTCGTAGGGGCGGGGTTCACCCGCCCTTGCGCATATTTCGTATACACAACACAAAAGGGCGGGTGAACCCCGCCCCTACATAGGGTTGCGCTAAAACCCCCACCCGCGAATCGTGTCAAACACTGTCGGGCGCGCTGATTTATCACGGTTGCGGTACCAAAAAGTCAGCTTTTCGACGCGAAACACTTCATTTTGCGAAAATTATACGTATAATTCGTAAATGTCCGAGATTGAGAAATCTCAAACTCATCTCGGCACAGAAGTTGTGGCATATCATGCGGAACGCGGTTCCGCGTCGGGGCGTCGCCCCGGGAAAGGAAACGAAAAATGAAAGCACAGACCAAGGTACGATTGCGAAAATGGCGTCTGTCCATAACCGCTTTGGCGGTGAGCGCAATACTCTTGAACGTCGGCTCAATTATCGCAGCACCACGCAAAATGCAGAACGAGGTACCCGTAATCTTCTCGCACGGGCTCCCGTTTCAGCGGTCAATCGGCGGCAGGCTTATAGACGACACCACGTATGTCAACGTGCGGCTGTTCGCCGAGACGCTCGGCGGCACCGCGACGGAGTCGGGCGGCGCAACGTACGTCGTAGCCGCAGGGCTTGAGATGGAGGTGCGGAGCGGGGATCACTATCTCGTCGCGAACGGCAATTACATCTACGTTCCGACGGGTGTCCGCACGATAGGCGACAACGTGTACGCCCCCGTGCGTCTGCTCGCGCGGGCGTTCGGCGCGGCGGTGGAGTGGTCGGACGCGTTGCGCACGGCGTACATCGCGCCGCTCGGTCCGAACAGCGGACCGATAGCCCCCACGAGCTACGACAGCGACGACTTGTATTGGATGTCGCGCATCATCAGCGCGGAGGCGCGCGGCGAACCGTTTGAGGGCAAGATCGCCGTCGGCAACGTCGTGATGAACCGCAAAAACGACCCGTGGCATCCGAACACGGTGAAAGATGTGATCTTCGATAACCGCTCGGGCGTACAGTTCACGCCCGCGTACTCGGGCGCGATCTACAACACGCCGAGCCGCGACTGCATCGCCGCCGCCGCACTCGCGCTCGACGGTGTAAATGTCGTCGGCGAGGCGATATACTTCGCGCAGTCGCTCAACTGCTGGGCGGGGCATAACCGCGTAAACAACGCAACCATAGGCGGTCACTACTTCTTCTTATAGCGCGAATGTAACGTAAAACGCAGGGCAACGGCGGGTCGCAAGACCCGCCGTTGCTGTTTGTTCTGCATTGCGTGGGACTCCATTTACTTTTTTTCGCGTTCCAACTCCCGTCATTGCGAGCGCACGAAGCAATCCAGTCCCCCGTAACCTCGTCCAAGCTCACGTTTTACGAGGACCGGGACGGAGAAACGTGTTCTGGATTGCTTCGCGCGGCTCGCAATGACGAGTGAAAGAGTAAATGCGGCAGCGCACCATTGCCAATTGCGCCCATTGACGCGGCGGCGTATATCTGATATAATAACACACTATGTTCTCAAAAACATGCGGCAACCGCCGCCACACATATAAAACACTCGTGACAATCGCACTCGCGCTGACGCTCGCGGTGTCGTTTTCGTCGTGCTCAAAAACGCCGCCGTCGACGGTGAACTCGAACGCGGACGTTGCGGGGCGCGTGATCGGGTACGTCGCGGGAACGGTCAGCGCGGCGTTCGCGGGGCGTTACGGCACGGCGCGGGAGTATCAGACCGCCGCCGCGATGTCCGCCGATCTGCGGCTCGGCGCGATAGACTGCGCGATCACCGACGCCGAGTCAGCGGCGGCGATTGTGTCGTCGTCGGGCGGGTTGCGCGTGCTGTCCGAGCCGCTGTACGCGCTCGATCTGCGCGTTGCGTCGCAGACGGAATACCCCGATCTCAAACTGGCGATAGGCGGCGCGATCACGGCGTTGCGAGACGCGGGAACGCTTGCCGCGCTGCACAAACACTATTTCGCGAACGGCGCGGCGGTGTCGATTCCCACGCCGTCGGGCGACGGGACGCTGACGCTCGCGCTGCCCGCGACACCGTACCCGCCGTACGTGTCGTACGAGGGCGGCGAGCCGTCGGGTTTTGCCGTGGACGTGGCGCGGCTGATATGCGCAAAACTCGGTGTCGCGCTTGAGATCGAGTCGTTTCCCGACGCGAAACTGCTCGACACGGTGCGGCTCGGGCGCGAGTCGTATTTCGCGATGTGCTGGGAGTTCGGAGCGGAGGAGGACGCGTCGCGCGCCGTGTACTCGGTGCCGTACGCGACGCTCGAACTGTTTGTCGTGACGCGAAAATGAGAATGTTCACAGAAAATTTGTTGCACTCTCGGGTGAAAGTGTGTTATTATAGCAGACGCATTACGTTTACGCAACCGAAAGGAATTTTATCATGAGATCACATAAGTCGAGATTAATCGCGGTACTTATCGCCGCCGTTATGTTGCTGTCGCTTGCCGCGTGCGGCGGGACGAAACCGTCGGGCGACGGCGACGTGTACGACGCGGCGTTCGCGCAGTTTGACGCGAAAGACAAGGTCGTCACAGGCGACGATATCGCCATGACATGGGAGCAGTTGTTTTTCTTCCTCGCCCGCACCTATAAAGACTCGATAACCGCGTCGGGGGTCGACGCGTTTTATGCCGACACCGACGCGGGAAAAGCGTTGCGCCAATCGGTGCTCGACGACTCGATAGAGTACGCCATGCAACTCGCCGCCGTCGAGCGCAAGGCGCGCGCGCAGGGTTTTACGCTGACGGAGGAGCAACTCGCCGCGCTTGAAGTCCAGTTCGCGTCGTACTTGGAGAACAACACGACGGAAACCACGTCGGCGGAGTCGCTGCTGTGGTCGTATTTCCACGCCACACTCGACGAGTTCAAGTACGTCAACACCGTCAACACCTTGAAATACCTGCTGGTCAAGGAAAAGTACGCGAGCGCGCTCGCGGTCACGGACGAGCAGATCGAGGACTATTTCAGCGAAGCCGAGGTGTTTCACGCGAAGCATATCCTGCTCATGACGGTCGATTCCGCGACGCGTCAACCGCTGTCCGCCGCCGAGATCGCGGCAAAACGCGTACTCGCGAACGAGGTTCTCACGAAACTCGCGGCGTTCGACGGCGACGATTTCGACGCGTACTTCACCGATCTCATGGTTCAGTACAACGAGGACAACGGCGAACCGCTGACGGGCTACACGTTCACCACGAAACAGATGGTGTCCGAGTTTGAGAACGCGACGCGCGATCTCGCCTTAGGTCACTACACGCCGCAGTACGTCGAGAGCACCTACGGATACCACATCATCTACCGCCTGCCGCTCGACTACGACATGACGATATTGCAGCAGCAGGACACGATGCGCGACACCGTGAAGCTCGAACTCGCGATGGCGAGTTTCGACGAGATGCTCAACGACGAGATAGAGCAGTTGACGCCCAACCTCACGCTCGCCGCGAAGCTAAAAACGATTGACCTCGCAACGCTGTTCCCGAGAGACAAGGCGGACATCACCTTCTCCGCCGCAAATTAGGTTTTATAATGCGAAACGGCACCGTGAAAACGGTGCCGTTTTTTATGTTTGTTGCGCTGTCAACTGCCGAGGGGAACAGGACGGGGGCAAACACCGCCGTCTGCGGACGGGAACAGGACGGGGAACAAACCCCCGCCGTCTGCGGACGGGAACGGGACGGGGAACAAACCCCCGCCGTCTGCGGACGGCACCCCCTTT
>JAISJJ010000131.1 GCA_031261585.1 Oscillospiraceae bacterium | reverse complement strand
AGCATGACACTGCCGCTCTCCAATGCCGACGCAAGGCTCCCTATGTATCGGTAATGTTCGTCGGTGAGTTCAACCTTGTTGTCAATGTAGTTTTTCTTGACGTACTGAATGAACTCCTCAATTTCGATGATGGTTTTCAGGTCGCGCAGCGGCAGCGGGTAGTCGTTTACGTAAACCGTCCGGTCGAGGTTCGCGCCCTCCGCGATTCTCTGTGAAACCTCGCTGAGACTAAGCAGTTCCCCGCCGAGACGCACCTTTGCGGTCTCGTAGAAGGAGTTTTCGTCGTCGAGCAACCCGACCTGCCGCATCACGTCGAGCGTGTGCTGCGCCTGCTCCGCGTCGCCGCCGAACTGCTCCAAAAGGCTGCGGTAAACCTCCTCCTCGTAGTTGGCGGACTCAGCCGCGGCGGCTGACTGCGGAATAATCGCGAAAAGGCTAAGCGTCAGTGCTAAAACAAGCACCAGTGACAGGAGGCGGGTGAGTTGCTTTTTCATCGTGGTCTCCTTCAATATTTATTGCTTTATTTGTTGCTTTTCGTGCGCGAGCCATGCTCCACGCGGCGTGCCGATCGTCCCCGCGAGGGCAATCGGTCGATTCGCCGATATGTCAATTACAATATATCACATATCGCGGCAATGTGCAATGTATTTTTTTACAGTTTAAGTTGTGGTGGGGTGAGGAGATTGCGCTCATCGCGCCGCAAAACGGGCAGGAAGAAATCCCCCCAACCGCAACAAAAATCAGCCCGCAAATGCCGTTTCCGACATTTGCGGGCTGTGCTTTACCTGTTTACTCTACTGCAATGTGTACAACACTGCGCCAATTACACCGCGATTTCGTACTTTTGGATATAATTCTCCTGATCGTCAAACGCGAGATGCGTGAAGTACGCGGAGAAGCCCGCTATGCGCACGATCAAATCCTGATAATCCTGCGGATTCTTCTGAGCAGCGCGCATGACCTCGGTGTCCGCCACCGTGAAGCAGAACTGGATACCGCCCATCTCGAAGAACGACTGGATAAGCTCCTGAACCTTCGCCGTCGCCTCGTCGCCGCGCACCGAGTTCGCGTCCATGCGAATGTTGATCGCGCCGCCGCACCGCGCCTTGCTCCACGGGAGCTTCGCGACGCTCTTGACATACGACAGCGGACCGTTTTTCACGACGTCCTGACGCGGATCCGCCGACGGGGACAGCGGCTCGCCGTTCTTCCTGCCGTCGGGCGTCGCCCACGTGCGTTTGCCGCCCGAGACCCACGCGAGGTCGAGTATGCCCATGTTTACGTGTCCGTGGTTCGGACCCGCGAGCGTGTTCGTGTAGCCGAGCCAGAAGTCCGTCACCCACGCCGCCAACTCGTCGACCTCGTCGTTGTCGTTGCCGTAGAACGTCAGCTCGTTCAGGATTCTCTGACGGAGCAGTTCGTAGCCCTCCCAGTCGGCGACGAGCGCGTCGTACAGCTCGCGCGTTGACAGCGTCTTGTCGTCGAAGCAGAGTTTCTTGATGGTGTACAGGCTGTCGGCGATCACGCCGATGCCGTTCGTCATCGTGCCTGTGCCGTTGTACTTCGCGCCGCCCCATGTCACGTCCTTGCCTGACTCCATGCAGCCCTCCATCATGACGGAGACGGACGGAGCGGGCCACTCAGCTTCAAATGTATACGCCGCGAAATGGTTCATGCGCGCCATGTTGTCGAGACCCGCCGACGCGATGCGCACAAATTCCGCTTTCAACTCGTCAAAGGTCTCGTACTCGTACAGCTTTTTCGCGTTGCCGGGACGCTCCATGCCCGACTGCGGGTCACGGTTGCCGTGTATGACGTTTTGCATCGTCTGCAACATGCCGATACCGCCGCCGAACGCGCCGCAGTTCGACGCCATCGACCACTCCATACCCGCGATGGCGGGCTCGACACAGCCGAACACACCGTATCTCCGCGCGTCCTCGAGGGCGACGCCCTTTTCAACCTGCTGCGGAATGATGATGTCGTCGTTGTTAAACTGCGGGAAACCGCCGCAACGCTTGCTGACCGCGATACCGAGTTCCCAGATACGCGCGGGCGTGTGCTTGTTGACGCGCAGCGCGAGACTCGGCTCGGCGACGCGCATACGATAGTACGCGAGCAGGAACAGCTCGGTCGCGAGGTTGTAGTCGCCCGTGCCGTCGCGCTTCTGACCGCCGAGGGTGATGAGCGAACCCGCCGCGATGTTCTGTCCGCCGCCTTGCAGGTCGTACAGCGTCTTGCCGTTCTTGTGCGCTTCGATGAGCTGGTCATTGTTCGGTTTCGGGAACATGATGATCTGGTTGCCGATTTGCAGCAGGAACGCGTCGGCGTAATCCTGCGCGGTCTCGCGGGTTATCGCGCCCGTCGCGATGTCGTTCTCCGCGAGCGGTCCGAGGTAGCTGTCGATGAGCGCGGGGGAATCCGCCCAGTGAACGCCCTCTGCCGTCAGCAGATTCTGGTAGAACAGGATAGCCTGAATACCCTCCCAGAAGTTGCGCGCGGGGTGTTCGGGAATCCATTCGCAGGAATCCGCCATGCGCAGAAGCTCAGCGGCGCGCTCAGGCGTCGCTGTCGCCGCCAGTTCGCGACACTTCTCGGCGTAACGGCGGCTCATGAGCGTGATAGCGTCGCACATCTTGACCATCGCGCGGTAGAAGATGTCCTGACGGACGTTGTCGGTCGTCGTGTGCGCCTTGATCTCCGCGAGTTTCGCCTTCGCCTGTTCGCGCACCGCGCCGAATCCCACCTGTACGACTTTCTCGTAGTTGGGGTTGAAATGTCCGGGGTACGAGCCATTCAGGAATTTAGCGAACATGCCCATGGGTCCGTCAAAGAACTCGTCGGGGAACAGACCGCGCGCCGTCGCGCCGATGTCGTTCTCCTCCCAGAAATCAGCGGCTTCGAGCAGGTACGCGCGCTCCTCGTCGGATACCCAGACACTGCCGGGAACCTGCCACGCGGCGCGGAAACGCTCGTCGGTGTCGCCGAAGTTGGAGCGGAACCACATCGCGCCCGTCTGCTCGATGTCGAAATGCACCGTGCGCGTGTGCGGACCCGCGTCGCCGAGGAAGATGTCGTCGTCGTCGATGTTGATCTCACGCGTCGCGCACCACTCGTAGAGGTACCCCGCGCGTTTGAGAATCGGGTACTGGTGCAGGTGCGTCTTGTAGTACTCCGTGAGGATACGGTTGCGCTCAACGTTGAGGTGCAGGTCCTTGTTGATGCGGTTTCTCTTATCCCGCAGGTCTTGGACGCGGGTAGAGATAGGATAGTCGAAGTTTGTCGCCATGATATGCTCCTTTTCTCGCCCGATTAAGGGCATTAATTTATGTGGTTATGAGGCAGACGTGACAGGACGGGGGACAAACCCCCGCCGTCTGCGGACGGCACCCCCTTTTCGAAAGGGGGCAAGGTTGGACGCGGGTTACGAGGACGCGGGAACGAGCACGGCGACGCAATGTATCGGGAAAACCCCGTCCATCGTCCCCGCCCCCTTTCGGAAAGGGGGTGCCGCTCGCAAGCGGCGGGGGTTTGTTCCTCGTCTCCGCAACCCTCGTCCTGAGTGTCAATTGTCGTCAGTGCAATTGCGCGTTCAGCCCGTATCCCTGAAACAGTTCGAGGGCTTTTTGCATAAATTCGTCGTCGGGCGGCTCGACGTTTGTCAGCTTATATTTCCACCCCAGACGCTCGTACTTCATGCGCCCCGATTTGTGGTACGGCAGGAGCTGCACCAACGTCACGGCGTCGCCGAGAGACGCGCAAAACTCCGCCGCGCGCCGCAGATTTTCCTCTCCGTCGTTGAGTTTCGGGATCACGGGAACGCGGATTTGCAACGCCGCGCCGTGTTCCGCGAGGAACCGCGCGTTGCTCAGTATCAATTCGTTGCCGACACCCGTGAGATTCTTGTGCTTCACCGTGTCCATGTGTTTGAGGTCGTACAGAAACAGGTCGATATACGGCAAAATCTCCGCCAATTGATCCTCCGCCGCGAAACCCGTGGTGTCGAGACAGATATGTATGCCGCTGTCTTTCAGCCGCTTCGCGAGATTCAGCGTGAACTCGAACTGCGCCATCGCCTCCCCGCCCGAAATCGTGATGCCGCCGCCGTTTTGGAAGAATCCGCGATCTTTGATAACGCGGTTGTACACCTCGTCGACCGTGGTGTTCCAACCCGCCGAGTAGAGCGATTTGGGGATACACGCGTCGACGCATTTCAGGCAACCCGTACATTTTTCGCGGTCAATGCTCACTTTTTGAATCGTTCCCGACCCTTTGAGAGCCTGTACAGGTTCGTTTATCGTCAACGCGCCCTCTGGACACGCGTTCACACATGCGTTTTGACACAGCTCCACACCCAGACATTTCAGCGGCAGATAGCCCAGCTCAAACTCGTGACGCTGTGATTCAGGGCTGTGACACCAGAGACAGCGCAACGGACAGCCCTTGGTGTAGACCGTCGTGCGAATACCCGGTCCGTCATGCACCGCGTAGCCCTGTATGTCGTATATATGTCCGACCGCGTTCTCGTATTCCACTATTGATCCGCCTTTAACAAGTTGATTTCACACCGCAAGACGACTGCCGCGCCGCCGCAATCCTCACCGTTTGACCCGTGAATTAAGTAGGTACCATTCTATCGCTGATATTATACCACGTATGAGTCGAAAAGTCAACCTCAACATTGCGGGGTGTGTCGAACCCCCCACATCCTGCCGCAACAACCAAATACTCATCTTACCACGGCGGTTCACCGTTTTCTCGCGAGCCGCCGTTTTGCGTACTTGCGGGTGTCGTCATACGAATCGTAAAGACACTCGTTTAATATCTCATCGGGCAACACGCCGCAATGGTGCATCGCTTCAACCGCGCCGTGCCTGCAAAACGCGCACTCTCCGCGCTGATATACTCGCAGCAGCGCGGGAAACGCGTCCTTTGAGCGATGATGACGATAAATGTCACATATATCCATCTGCACGTGGTGCGGAATGATTGCGGCTTTTGCGATCAGTGCGTTGATGAGCGCGTCGTCGGATTTTCTGTAATTCTCTTTGAGCAATCCCAACGCCTGTGAGGACAGCCCCTTTGTCCCCAACAGCTCAACGGCTAAATCGTGGATACGCGCGTCGCTGAATGATTCCAGCAGGTTTATGGACGTTTCGGACAGCAGTTCGTTGTCCGACCGTGCATATTGCAGCAGCGGCGCAATGTCGAGCGGAAACGGCTTGCGACGGAACATTGACAGCAGCAACGCCTTTATTGTCTCGTCCTCCTCCGCCAACGCGGTACGCGCCAACTCCGCGATTTCGTCCTCCGACGCGTTTTTCATGAACCTGAAATGCGGCATTACCGCGCGGGGATACGCGGCGGAAACCGCGCCTTTTGCGGCTTCAACCAACATCGGGATTGTGAGCCGTTCCCGCGCGATCTCCTCTTGATGTCGCTCCGCCGACAATGCGTCCCGCTTTTGAGCGTCTGTCAACGCCTTAACCGCATCGGACTTGTCGTACATTTTCTCCATGTAATCGTTTACGCGTTTTTTGCCGAACGCATCCTCCGCGCCGAACGATAAAGCGTGTGAATCATAATACACCTTGCTGTTTTCAGGGTCTGCGGCGAGAACATTGCCGATGTCGTCCACGTACCGCTTGAACGCCGCGAACCCGTCGATGCAAAACAGTCGAGAGGCCACATCATCCCATTGAAAGCCCTCGTCCGCATCCGAATTGGCGAGTCGTCCGTTTTTCGCGGCAAAACCCGCATATTTCTCGCGGAACGCCGCCTTTGCGCGATCGCTGCCGTCGTCGGCAAAACACGCTAAAATGCTTGACAGTTGAAGAAATAATCTGTCGCGGCACCGCGATAGAAAACGCTCTATAATAATCGGCTCGAAAGCGTCCTTTTCGCCCAACGCGCATACGGCGGTGTACAGATACCAGCCTTTTGTACCCTCGACCTGCCAATCATAGTTGATGTCCCGCAGGCAACACCGCAGCACGGCATCGCGGTACCGCGCCCGATTTTCGTTGGTTTTCAGCTCGACTATCGCGCTGCCCAACCCGCGCCGCAACGCGTAGACAAATTGCTTTTCAGTCACAGAATATCCCACATCACACATCTTTCCGCCACCGCACACCTACGAGCGGCGCGCCGAAATCCAGCACCTGTTCCGCGCCGTCGAGCCGAAACCCTCGGCTCTCGTAAAACCGCGACGCGCTTGCGTTGTCGCGGAACGCCCACAGCACGAGGTGACGTTTGCCGCGTGATCTCGCGAGTTCCTCCGCGAACGCGACGGCGACGGTGCCGTAACCGCGCCCAAAGTGGTCGGGGTGCATGTACAGCCCGTAAATCTCGAAAAACGTGTCGTCCAAGTCCGCGTCGTCGTCGAGCCGCACGTCGCCTACGCCGAGGAACCCGACAGCCGTGTCGCCGTCGCGCAAGATGTAGTCGCCGACGTTGCCGCCGTTCGCGAGTTTGCGCTCCCACATCGCGGGGCGCGTCGCGTTCACCTCGCGCATCGTCTCGGGCGGGATCAGGTCGGCGTACGCGACCTCCCACGAGCGCGCGTGAATCTCAGCCATGTCGCGCGCGTCGGCGGCGGCGGCGAGGGTAATTGTGATGTCGGGCATGAGTGTCTCCGTTTCGTTGTGATTTGCAGCGCAAGGTTTGCTGAAAATGCGAATCACGAGTTGAAAATTACGTGTCTCGCGTCCTCGTAGGGGGCGATGTCCACATCGCCCCTGCTTTCTCTCTGAGCGCAACTCTGTCATTCAGAGCGAAGCGAAGAATCTCATCGCACGACTTGCCCTGTCATTCTGAGCGCAGCGAAGAATCCCCTTGATTACCGACTCATCTTGCGGTTTCACCGCAGACGATGCTCTGCGTTTCGCAACTCTGTCCGCGCTCGCCGCGCAGGCGTTACTTTCGCTCCGCCGAAAGTAACCAAAGGGCGGCAGGGGGTTGCGACCCCCTTGACCCCGAGGACACCGCGCCCTTCTCGCTT
>JAISJJ010000117.1 GCA_031261585.1 Oscillospiraceae bacterium | reverse complement strand
CGCGAATCATCGGCACAACATTGCAAAACGCAATCGTAGGGGCGGGGTCAACCCGCCCTTTTTCAGCCCCACGCTGTCATTCTGAGCGCAGCGAAGAATCCCCTGACCAATGCGCATTGTCAAGGGGATTCTTCGCTGCGCTCAGAATGACAGGAAAAATGCTACAAATTCTTCTTTATCGCCTTTATCGCGTTTTTCTCTAACCGCGAGACCTGCGCCTGCGATATGCCGATCTCGCCCGCTACCTCCATCTGGGTCTTGCCGTAATAAAACCGCAGCGCGAGAATGTGCCGCTCGCGGTCGCCGAGTCTGCCTATCGCGTCGCCGAGCGCGATTTGCTCCAACCAGTGTTCGTCGGTGTTCTTCGTGTCGCGCACCTGATCGAGGACGCAGATGCTCTCTGTGCCGTCCGTGTACAGCGGTTCATACAGCGAGACGGGTTCCGTTATGGATTCGAGAGCCATGACGATCTCCTCGCGCGGTATGCCAATCGCGGCGGCAATCTCCTCAATCGTCGGCTCGCGCTGCGTCTCATTCTGTATGCGCTCTTTCGTCTGCAACGCGCGGTACGCCGTGTCGCGCAGCGAGCGGGAGACGCGGATAGGGCTGTTGTCGCGCAGATACCGCCGTATCTCACCGATGATCATCGGCACGCCGTACGTGGAGAACCGCAGTCCGAGCGTCGTGTCGAAATTGTCAATCGCCTTGACAAGCCCGATCACGCCGACCTGAAACAGATCGTCCGCGTTCTCACCGCGCCCCGTGAACTTCTGTATCACGGACAGCACGAGCCGCAGATTGCCGTTTATGAGCTGCTCGCGCGCGTCCATGTCGCCGTCTTTCACGCGCAGCAGCAGCGCGTCCGCTTCGTCGGGCTTCAATACCTTTAACCGCGACGTGTTCAACCCTGAGATTTCAACTTTTTGCACACTACACCTCGATTCCTTACGTTAATCCAGTATTTCCCTCGCGCGGCAAAATGATACCGACGTAATTTGGAATATTGTGTAGGATAAGCGCAATCGCAAAGCGGGCGCACTCGCTTTTACAAACCTAAAAACCTCGTCATTGCGAGCGCACGAAGCAATCCGGTCCCCTGCAACCTCGTCCAATCCATCGCTTTGCGGGAGTTTGGACGAAGAAACGGGGACTGGATTGCTTCGCGCGGCTCGCAATGACGGGGGTGGAGCGCGGCATAGTTAAATTAAATGCGGTAGTCATAGCGCAATCGCAAAGGTGTGGACAAATTACGCTTACGGATTGGTTAGAGCACAAATCTAATGTAGGGGTCGGTCTTGACCGACCCGTCATCGTCTTTCGGACAGCGGGCGGGTCAAGACCCGCCCCTACGAAAACGCGAATCCGTAATTGCGGTGCCGATATATTTCAAGGCAATGCGTCGCAATCGCAAATTACAGTTGCGCATCTGCGGAAATTCTGGTAGAATATAAGCGAGGTGGTTTTATGCGCTTTTTCGTCACAAATCCGCGCTCGCCCGACGCGCTGTCGGAGGTTGCGCGGCACCTGAAAGCGTTGCGCCCGCGCGTCGGTGAGACGTTCACGCTGTGCGACGGCAACGGCACCGATTTTACGTGTCGCGTGACCGCGCTCGACAACGGCGCGGCGCAATACGAGATCGTCGCCGAATCCGCAAGTCTCGGAGAGCCGCCGTACGCGCTCGAAATTTTCGCGGCGTTCGCAAAGGGCGAGCGGCTCGAATACACCGTGCAGAAGTGCGTCGAACTCGGCGCGTCGGCGTTCACGCTGTTCCCGTCCGAGAACGTCGTGGCGCGACCCGACGCCAAGTCTCTGCCGCGCAAAATCGAGCGATTGCAGGCGATTGCGCAGTCCGCCGCCGAACAGTGCGGACGCGGTATCGTGCCGAAAGTGCGCACCGCCGACACGTTTGAGGCCGCGATAACTCGTGCGGCGACGGCGGAACTCGCGATATTCGCGTTCGAGCGTGAAAAATCCCGCACCCTGCGCCAACTCGTAGCGGAACACCAAAACGCGCGCACAATCAGCGTAGTGACGGGCGCGGAGGGCGGTTTCACGGACGTGGAAGCGGATTTCGCAGTAGCATCGGGGCTACAAAGCGTAACGCTCGGCACGCGCATACTCAGGTGCGACACCGCACCGATAGCGATTGCGGGATATATTCAATTAACAGTTGACAATTAACAGTTAACAGTTACGGGGGCTTGGACGGGAGTTGCGGTATTTGGGGGGTGTTTTGTGAAAAAGGGGATTCGGATTGTCGCGATTATTTGCTTGTGCGCATTACTTGTGTTTGGTGCGTTGCGGATGTGGTATCGCGGCGGATTCCGTCAACTGGACATCAGCGTGGTAGGTGTCGTTGATATTGAATGGGCGAATGTACCGCTGAGAGATGATTTCGGTTGGTATTTGCATACCGTAAATAAGGAGTATGACTACGGTAAAGACGGCATTGATTTATCGGATTTTGACTATGATGACGATATGTTACTGGTTGCGATACGCAAGCCAATAGACGAGTTCTGGATAAATATACATGAGAAAGCGTTCCGAGATCACGGCGGATACATTGGGTATGCGTACTTCAACGATACGGAAGAAAAACCATTGCTGTATCTGTATAAATTGAAAAAAGTGCCGCTGATGAGCGATGTGCTGGTGGACGCGTTGTATGGCAGCGCGTATTATCCGTTTGAGTGGCTGTATCCGCCCAAAAGATAACGTCAAACGGCAGAATCACTGCCGTAATCGAATAAATAAGAGGTATATCAATGATCACTCTGCATAAGGACGGCTGCTTTCTGCGCGATGGGGTACCTGTCGCCGCGCCCGCCATTGCCTCAGTTGCGCGCGAGCGCACGATGGCGTACAAAATCCTGCGCGCGCACAATCGCGGCACGGGGAACCTCATGCATATCAAATTCGACGCGCTGATCTCGCACGATATCACGTACGTCGGCATCGTCCAGACCGCGCGCGCATCGGGGCTGACCGAGTTTCCGATACCGTATGCGCTGACGAATTGCCACAACTCGCTGTGCGCCGTCGGCGGCACGATCAACGAGGACGACCACGCGTTCGGGCTGTCCGCCGCGAAGAAGTACGGCGGGATTTACGTCCCCGCGAATCAGGCGGTAATCCACCAGTACGCGCGCGAAAGCCTTGCAAAATGCGGCAATATGATACTCGGCTCCGACTCGCACACGCGGTACGGGTGCTACGGCACGATGGGCGTGGGCGAGGGCGGCGGCGAGTTGGTGAAGCAGCTTTTGGGCAACACATATGACGTGCCGTCGCCCGAGGTCGTACTCGTGTGGCTCACGGGCGCACCGCGTCGCGGTGTGGGACCGCACGATGTCGCGCTCGCGCTCGTCGGCGCGGCGTTCCCGAACGGGTTCGTGAAGAACAAGATTCTCGAATTTGCGGGTCCCGGTATCGCGTCGCTGAGCATGGATTTCCGCGCGGGCGTGGACGTGATGACGACCGAAACGTCGTGCCTGTCGTCGATATGGACGACGGACGACACGGTGCGTTCGTTCTACGAAAACGTAGACCGCGCAGACGATTTCGCTGTGCTGCAACCTGAGGACGGCGCGTATTACGACGCGCTGATCGAGATTGACCTGAGTGCCGTCGAGTGCATGATCGCGCTGCCGTTCCATCCGTCCAAGGCGTTGACGATTCACGAGTTGCAGCGCGAACCTGAGCGCATCTTTGCGGAAATAGAAGCGGATTGCGCCGCCGAGTTGCCCGACGGCGTCGCGCTGAATCTGCGCTCGACCATAGGCGCGGACGGTAAAATCCGCGCGGAGCAAGGCGTTATCGTCGGTTGCGCGGGCGGCATGTACGAGAACATCTCCGAGGCCGCCGACATTCTGCGGCACGGCGACATCGGAGACGGATATTTTGACCTGTCCGTTTACCCGAGTTCCGCGCCTGTCGCGCTGGCGGTGAGCCGCGACGGACTGGCGGCGGAACTCACGGCGGCGGGTGCGGTCGTGAAACCCGCGTTCTGCGGACCGTGCTTCGGCGCGGGCGACACGCCGGCGAACGGCACGTTGTCGATACGCCACGCGACGCGCAACTTCGCCTCGCGCGAGGGTTCGCGCCCGCAGGACGGACAGATCGCGGCGGTCGCGCTCATGGACGCGCGGAGCATCGCGGCGACGGCGGCAAACGGCGGTGTGCTTATGGCCGCAACGGACATCGAGTACGATATCACGCCGCGCGAGTACCGATACGACGGCGCGGCGTATAAAAAACGCGTGTATTACGGGTTCGGCAAGCCCGATCCGTCCGTCGAGTTGCGGTTCGGCCCGAACATCGCGGACTGGCCGAAAATGCCGCGCATGGGCGAAAATCTGCTGCTGCACCTGTGCGCCGTGATACACGACGACGTGACGACGACGGACGAACTGATACCGTCGGGCGAGACATCGAGCTATCGCTCGAACCCCATAAAGCTCTCGGAATTTGCGCTGTCCCGCCGTTGCCCCGACTATGTGAGCCTAACGAAAGTGGTGCAAAAACTCGCCGCACCCGACGCGGACACGTCCGTCGGCTCCGTGATCTACGCGCGCAAACCCGGCGACGGCAGTGCGCGCGAACAGGCGGCGAGTTGCCAAAAAGTTCTCGGCGGTTGGGCGAATATCGCCCGCGAGTATGCGACGAAGCGGTACCGCTCGAACTGCATCAACTGGGGCATCGTGCCGTTCACGTTCGACGGCGAGTTCGACGAGACGGTGGGTGCGACGTTGTACGTGCCGAATATCCGCGAGGGGATTCTCGCGGGTCGCGAGGATTTCCCCGCAACCGTGACCGCGCAGGACGGTAAGACGCGCAAGATTACGTTGCAATGCAAGGGTTTGTCCGACGAGGAGAAGTTGATCCTGACCGAGGGGTGCCTGATGAATTATTACGCCGCGGGGTATGGTCGGTGAGCGTCGAGGACGCGCCGTACCGCAAGCAAATGCGGGCAGGAAGATTCGATTATTCGGCAATCGGGTGTTATTTCGTGACGATATGCACCGCGGGAAAACGGCACGTGTTTTGGGAAAACGGTTCGGGTACCGCGCAAACCAACAATTACCGCACAACAAACAATTTGCCCGCAACCGTAGGGGCGACCATTGGTCGCCCGTCGGGGTTGCACACATTGTCAAAATGCGGAATAATCGCGGATACCGCAATCACCGCGATACCACGCCATTACCCCAACGTGAAAATTGACAATTATGTTGTCATGCCGAACCATGTACACATATTGATGTCGTTGACGGAATTGCCGACAAATGCGCGTTCCCCCGACGGGCGGCCGATGACCGCCCCTACGACGGTGTCAAACATTATCAACCAATATAAGGGTTATGTCAGCAAACAAATCGGTAAATCGGTTTGGCAAAAATCATTTCACGACCACATTATCCGCGATGACCGCGATTACGCCGCGCGTTGGCAATACATTGATGACAACCCCGCGACGTGGGAGTCCGACGAATTTTACATATAACAACAAGGAGACCGTTCAATGCCGAAAATCCAAATGTCAACCCCGCTCGTCGAGATCGACGGCGACGAGATGACCCGCGTGCTGTGGCGCATGATCAAGGACACGCTGCTCATGCCGTATATCGACCTGCGCACCGAGTATTATGACCTCGGATTGCCGCACCGCAATGACACTGACGACGCGGTGACGCTCGACGCGGCGCGTGCGACGGCGCGGCTCGGTGTCGCCGTGAAGTGCGCGACGATCACGCCGAACCGTCAGCGCATGGAGGAATTTCCCGAGTTGAAACAGATGTGGAAATCACCGAACGGGACGCTCCGCGCGTTTCTCGACGGCACGGTGTTCCGCGCACCGATCACGGTGCCGATCATCAAGCCCGCCGTGCGCAGTTGGGAGGCACCGATCACGATTGCGCGCCACGCCTACGGCGACGTGTACACGGGTGTTGAATACCGTGCGGAGGTTGCGGGGCAAGGATTCTTGCAGTTCGACGACGGGTTTAATATGGAGTCAATCGACGCGCAGAAGCTCGCGTCGCCGTCCGTATGGCGCATCATGCACAACACGGACGCGTCGATCCGCGCGTTTGCGCAGTCGTGTTTCAACTTCGCCGCCGCGCAGAAGCAGGATCTGTGGTTCTCGACGAAGGACACGATATCGAAGATATACGACGGGCGGTTCAAGGACATTTTCGACGAGGAGTTCGGCGCGTACCGTGCGGAGTTCGAGCGTCTCGGCATATCGTACTTCTACACGCTGATCGACGATGCGGTGGCGCGCGTCATGCGCTCGCGCGGCGGCTTCATCTGGGCGTTGAAGAATTACGACGGCGACGTGATGAGCGACATGGTGTCCTCCGCGTTCGGCTCGCTCGCGATGATGACGTCGGTACTCGTCTCGCCGTCGGGCGTGTACGAATTCGAGGCGGCGCACGGCACCGTGACGCGCCACTACCGCAAGTATTTGCAGGGCGAGGAGACCTCGACGAACCCTGTGGCGACGATATTCGCGTGGACGGGCGCGCTGAAACGCCGCGGGGAGATAGACGCGCTGCCCGATCTTGTCACGTTCGCCGAAAAGCTCGAAAAAGCGACGCTCGGCACGATATGCGCGGGCGTGATGACAAAGGACTTGGCGGGACTGGTAGAATCGGACGCGGGCGTGACGGTGAAATCCGTGAACACGCAGGCGTTTTTGGACGAAATAGCGACGAGACTGGGATGACACATAATGAATAAGAGAAAACTATTTCAGAGTATTGTCAATAATCAGAAAAATGTCAAGTATGATGATTTTGTGGTTGTGATGCAGGCGTTTGGATTCGTGCTGAAAAGGACAGTCGGCAGCCATAATGTATTCAAGAATCCTGATATTGGAGAGATTATGAACGTACAGAACGTCAACGGAGAGGCAAAACCGTATCAAATCAAGCAGTTGCTCGCGCTGATTGAGCGATACAATGTTAAAATGGAGGACTGACAATGGCACACTATCATATCAATATATTTTTCAGCGCGGACGACGACGGCTTTATCGCAGATGTCCCTGATTTGCGGGGGTGCAGCGCGTTCGGTGAGACACCGCAACAGGCGTTGGAGGAAGCACTCATCGCGCAGACGCTGTGGCTTGAAGAAGCTGAGAACAGCGGCGTTGAGATACCGAAACCGAGTTACAGACCCGCAATTTATCAGGTGGGTTAGCCGCGGAAATCCGCAGAAAGGCAAAAATCATGTCCTTCGCACATCTCCATGTTCACACCGAGTACAGCCTGCTCGACGGTGCTTGCCGCGTTAAAGACCTCGCGAAGCGCGTCAAGGAACTCGGGTTTTCGGCGTGTGCCGTGACAGATCACGGTGTGATGTACGGCGCGGTGACGTTCTACAAGGCGATGCGCGAACAGGGCGTCAAGCCGATAATCGGGTGCGAGGTGTACGTCGCGAAACGCTCGCGCCGCGACATGGAACACGACCGCGACGCGGAGCGGTACCACCTCGTGCTGCTGTGCCGCAACGAGATTGGGTATCGCAACCTGTGCGTTCTCGTGTCGAAAGCGTTCACCGAGGGGTTTTACGTCAAGCCGCGCATAGATTTGGAGCTGCTGCGCGAGCACGCGGAGGGGTTGATCGCGCTGTCCGCGTGCATATCGGGGCAGGTGCCGCGCATGATTCAGGCGGGCGACTACGACGGCGCAAAGGCTCACGCGCTCGAGATGCGCGCACTGTTCGGCGATGACGGGTACTACCTCGAACTGCAAGACCACAATCTGCCCGACCAGAGACCGATAAACGCCGCGCTGATACGGATTCACGACGAGACGGGTATTCCGCTCGTCGTCACGAACGATTGCCACTATATAAATAAGTCGGACGCGGACGCGCAGGACGTTCTCATGGCGATGCAGACGGGTAAGACGATGGACGACCCGACCCGTATGCACTTTGAGACGCAGGAGTTTTACGTCAAGTCGGAAGATGAGATGCGCGAGTTGTTCCCGCAGTACCCCGAGGCGTATGACAACACGCAGAGAATCGCGGATCTGTGCGATTTTGCCTTCGAGTTCGGCACGTATCACCTGCCCGAGTTTACGCTGCCCGACGGGATAACCGACGCGCGCGGGTATCTGCGCTCGCTGTGCCTTGACGGGTTTGCGAAACGGTACGGCGAGAACGCGGAAGTGCTGGCGCAGCTCGATTACGAGCTTGACATGATCGACAGTATGGGGTTCACGGACTATTTTCTCATCGTCGCGGACTTCATCGGCTACGCAAAGTCGCGCGGGATACCCGTGGGACCGGGGCGCGGCAGCGCGGCCGGCAGCGTCGCGAGTTACTGTCTCGACATCACGACGGTTGACCCGATCAAATACAACCTGTATTTTGAGCGTTTTTTGAACCCCGAGCGCGTGAGTATGCCTGATATCGACATCGACTTTTGCGAGCGGAGACGCGGCGAGGTGATCGAGTACGTCCGCGCGAAGTATGGCGCGGAGCGCGTCGCGCAGATTATCACGTTCAACACGCTGAAAGCGAAGAACGCCGTGCGCAACGTCGCGAAAGCGGTTGGGCTGACGTTCGCGGAGGAGTCCGAACTCGCACGGGAGATACCGTTCGGCGCGACGATTGAGGTCGCGCTGAAATCCTCGCAGAAGCTCAAAGCGGCGTACGACAACGACCCGCGCATCACGAAGGTGATCGACACCGCTATCGCGTTGGAGGACATGCCCAAGGATTCGGGGACGCACGCGGCGGGCGTGGTTATCACGAAAAACCCCGTTTTGGAGTACGTGCCGCTCGCGCTGAGCAAGAAAGACGACTCAATCGCGACGCAGTACACGATGACGACGCTCGAAGAACTCGGACTGCTCAAAATGGACTTTTTGGGGCTGCGCAACCTCACCGTCCTCGACGACGCGCAGCGCGTCATACGGACGCACACGCCCGAATTTTCGCTCGACGCGATACCCGACGACGACGCTGCGACGTACGAGATGCTGTCGCAGGGCAAGACGCTCGGCGTGTTCCAACTCGAATCGGCGGGCATGACGGGTGTCGCGACAGGACTGCAACCGAAGAGCATTGAGGACATCACGGCGATAATCGCGCTGTACCGCCCCGGTCCGATGGAGTCGATACCGCGCTTTCTCGCGTCCGCGAAAGACCCGAGCAACGTGAAATACAAGCACATTCTGCTCGAACCGATATTAGCCGTCACGTACGGGTGCATCGTGTATCAGGAGCAGGTTATCGAGATTTTCCGCCGTCTCGCGGGGTTCACGCTCGGACAAGCCGACATGATACGCCGCGCGATGAGCAAGAAAAAAGTCGCGGAGATAGAGCGCGAAAAGCAGGCGTTCATCTACGGCGACGAGACGCGCGGTATCGCGGGCGCGGTAGCGAACGGCGTTCCCGCCGACATCGCGTCCTCAATCTACGATGAGATCATGGACTTCGCGAACTACGCGTTCAACAAGGCGCACGCCGTGTGCTACGCCGTCGTGTCGTACCAGACGGCATACCTCAAACGGCACTACCCGCGCGAATATTTCGCGGCGTTGCTGTCGAGTGTACTCGGTTCAGCGGCGTCGGTGGCGGAGTACGCCGCCGAGTGCCGCGAGTTGGGCATCGAGGTGTTGCCGCCCGACGTGAACGAGTCGGGCGCGAATTTCTCGGTCGAGGGCGACAATATCCGCTTCGGGCTTGTCGCGGTGAAGAATATCGGGCGCGGCTTCATCGAGACGGTCACGGCGGAGCGCGAGCGCGGCGGCAAATTCCGCGACCTCGACGATTTCGTGGCGCGTGTGCCGTCCGCCGACCGCCGTGCGGTTGAGAGTCTCGTGAAATGCGGCGCGATGGACAGTTTCGGACTGCGCCGCAGTCAGCTCATGTACATGATCGAGCCGCTGATGCACGACGCCGCCGACTCGCGGCGGCGCAACATCGAGGGGCAGTTCGACCTGTTCGGCACCGAGGAGACGCGCGCGAAAACGCCCGTTCCCGACCTCAATGAGTTCCCGCGCGGCGAACTCATCGAGATGGAGCGCGAGGTCACGGGACTGTACCTATCTGGACACCCCGCGGACGAGTACCGCGCGCTCGCGAGACAGCGCGGAGCGGACGGTATCGGCGCGATTCTCGCGGATTTCGAGCGCGAGGACGGCAATCAGCAGTATCAGGACGGCATGACCGCGCTGATTCTCGGCGTAATCACGAACGTGCGCACGAAGCTCACGAAAAGCAACACGCAGATGGCGTACGTCACGCTCGACGACGGCACGGGAACCATAGAATCGCTCGTGTTCCAGCGCGTGATCGACCGCTCGGGCGGCTATCTCATCAGCGGCAACGTCGTGATTTTGGAGGGCAAGATCAGTTCACGCGACGACAAGCCGCCGCAGATTCTCACGGATTCCGTGACCCCCGCGAACGCCGCCGCGTCGATGCAACCGCGCAGTACGAACGGTGCGCCACCGCAGGGGGATCGGACGCTGTACCTCAAAATTCCCGCAGAGGAGTCCGAGACGTGGGCGCATCTGAAACGCTGTCTCACGATGTTCCCGGGCAAGGACACGCTCGTGTGCGTGTTCGCGGACACGGACAAGCGCGTGAAAACGAACTGCGTCGTCCACAACGCGCTGATCAACGAGTGCCGCGAAGTGCTCGGAGACGCGAACGTAGTAGCAAAATAACAATTTTTAGGAGATAAATTATGACTACAACATACAAAACAAAGGGAACATGCAGCAAGAGCATTACCATAGACGTAAAAAACGACGTGATAGGCAGCGTCTCGTTCGAGAGCGGATGCGACGGCAATCTGAAAGGTGTCGCGAAGCTCGTAGAGGGTCTGAACGTGCGCACCGCCGCCGACAAACTGCGCGGCATAACGTGCGGCAAGCGGTCAACGTCCTGCCCCGACCAGTTGGCGCAAGCACTCGATGAAATCGCGGCGGTTAACAGTTGACAATGCGAATGACGGATTGAACATTGCGCGTCGCACCTCCTCGTAGGGGGCGATGTCCACATCGCCCCTCGCTTTTTATTGTCATTCAGAGCGAAGCCAAGAATCTCATGCGCGAGACTTTCCCACCGCTGTCATTCTGAGCCTGCGAAGAATCCCCTCAATTTTCGATTCATCTCGCGACTTGCGTCGCGGGCTACTTTAATCTTTTCGCTACCTTGTCCGCGCTCGCCGCGCGGCGTTACTTTCCGTCGGGGGAAAGTAACCAAAGCCCGTTGGAGGGAACGCACCGCGCCCATCTCGCTTCCGTGAGACGCGAGATGGGCAGCGGCGGCGATGGTGGGCAGAAACCGCTATTTCCTTTAACCGAGGACGGCAGTATCTGCGGAGTTCGTGTCTAATCACTCCAAAACCGATAGTTCCTGCGCCGCTTAGCGCGGGGCGGGTGCGTCACGTCACATTAAAAGTCCCTGCGGCTCGTTTCGCTGCCGCACTGCGGTGTGGTTTTGAGTCTTGGTTCTCGCGCGCGTTTCACGGTTTGCGTAGGGGCGACCCTGCGTGGTTGCCCTGTATAACCTTTGCATAAATTAGGAGATACCGCCATGACCATTATCGACATCACGCGCGAGTTGCTGTCCGCGCCTGTGTACCCCGGCGATCCCGCGCCGACGGCGACGCTGCTGTCCGAGACGCCGCGCGACATGTACAACCTCACGTTCCTCACGCTGTCCGCGCACACGGGGACGCATATCGACGCGCCGCGCCACTTCATCGACGGTGCCGACGCGATTGACGCGCTCGCGCCTGACATCTTCATCGGCGAATGTGTCGTTGCGGAGTTCGCGGGCGACATCACGGCGGCGGAACTCGCGCCATTCCTCGGCGAGACGCGGTTGCTGATGCGCGGCGATATCACGATCACAGCGGGCGCGGCGCGGGCGATTGCGGGGTCGAGTATTCGGCTGATCGGCGTGGAGAGCCAGTCCGTCGGCGCGGTCGACGCACCCGCCGAGGTGCATCTGATACTGCTCGGCGCGGGCGTGATACCGCTCGAGGGGCTGGATTTGTCGCGCGCGCCGTCGGGTCGGTACACGCTCGTCGCGCTGCCGCTGAAAATAGCGGGTAGTGACGGCAGCCCGACAAGAGCGGTGTTGATCAATTAACAATTAACAGTTAACAATTAACAGTTACGGGGGTTGGACGCGGGTTGGACGGGGGGCAAACCCCCGCCGACTGCGGTCGGCACCCCCTTTCCGAAAGGGGGCAGGGATTGGACGAGGGTTACGGTGAATAATGCGCCGTAGGGGACGCCGCCCTCGGCGTCCCGTCTCTGTTGTTGCGATTAATCCAACCTGTGGCTGGAAAACATTTGCGCATGTCCAAAAAACGCGTTATTGTTTTCGTGCGCGCGAGGTGATATGCTGTCCGCATGAAAGGGAGGGCGCGTTTTATGGCTAACATCAGCATACATGCACAACTCGCGCGGTTGCGGCGAGAGCGGGGACTTACGCAGGAGGAGATTGCGCGGACGTTCGGCGTTACGAACCAGTCCGTGTCGAAGTGGGAGAGCGGCGCGTGCTGCCCCGATATTGCGCTGTTGCCTGATATCGCTGACTTTTTCGGCGTATCGGTTGACGAACTGCTGGGGCGAACGGCGCGGGATGATTTGGAGAGCGTTCTCGCGATGGTCAAGCGTCTTTTCGCGGACACGGCGGAGACGGAGTGCTTCGACACCGCGTACAAAATCGCGTTTTATCTGCACGAGGGCGCGGCGACGCGGGGCTACAAAGGCTATCTGCCGTGGGACACCGACAAAGCGCGCGTGACCGACGACGATTTTTACCGTTGGGGTACCTCGATTTGCAGCGAACCCGAGGGCGTGACGGTTCACAAGGGCAACGCGATTCTCGTGTCGAGCCAAAAACGCGCGCGTGAGAAGGAATCCAACGAGATCATGGACATTTGGTGCGAGATTGACAGGTACGCCGACGTTGATCGGCTCATCGTGCTGTTCGCGCTGTACGAGTTGACGCGCCGCGACTTCGATCTGTTCGTCGGTGCGGACGCAATCGGCGAAAAGTGCGGATTCAGCGTCGAAAAGGTTCGCGAAATTTTCAAACACCTGCCGGTTCAGCACAAACAGCTCGACAACGGCGGTTTCGGGTACCGCATCGAGGGCAGTAATATGCACGTGCCGACGCTGCTGTCGCTGTTCGCCGCCGCGCGCTGACCGCATAATGCGGAGTGGACAACGCGTTGTCCACTCCCCGCATAATGCGCCGAGGTGCCGCATAACCTTAATCACCGTAAAAGATTGAGGTATGCAAATGAAAAAGCACATCGCACGTTACCGCCGCATCCGTCCGCGCGCCGACAAAAACGCCCGCCGCCGTCTGCCGCGAGTGCTCGCGTCGACTGTGGCGTGCGCGCTGTTGCTCGCCGTGACGCTGAAAATATCGGGTTCGCTCGCCGGCGCACAGGCGGGTGTGCTGCTCGGCGGCACGCTGTCGGGCAGCGGCGTGAGCAAACTTATCGACTTCGAGTTGGCGGGTGCGTCGGGCTATGACCTCGCCGCGCTGATACTCGGCACGCACGCCGACGACACCGACGATGTGCCGTCCGACGCGACACCGACACCCTCGATTGCACCCGCCGCGTCACCGTCGCCGTCGCCGACACCCGATGAGTCGAATCTGTTCTACAACGCCAACGGTCAACCGCCCAATCGCCCGCCGCAGCAGGACGACGGCACGAAATCGGCGGACGGCATCACGATAATCAACTCGCCCGGCGTGGTCTACGACGCGAACGCGCTGCTGAATCAGCCGCTCAACCTGAAACTCCCCGAAAACAAGCCGAATATCCTGATTATCCACACGCACACGAGCGAGGCGTACACCCCGACCGCGCAGTTTCCGTATACCGAGTCCGACCCGTACCGCACGGAGGATCCGACGCGCAACATCGTCGCCGTCGGCGAGGTGATCGCGAAAGCGTTGTCGGCGCAGGGGTTCAACGTCATACACGACCGCGGCGTGTACGATTACCCGTCGTACACGGGCTGCTACGGGCGCACGCTCACCGTCGTCGCCGACTACATGGAGAAATATCCCACAATCGAGTGCGTCCTCGACGTTCACCGCGACGCGGTGGAGGACGCGGACGGCAAGCAGTACAAGACCATCGCGCAGATAGACGGGCAGACGTGCAGTCAGATATCGTTTTTCGTCGGCACGGACGTGCAGCTCACGAACCCCGCGTGGCGCAACAATTTAGCGTTCGCGTTGAAACTCGAATACGAGATGAACCGCGCGTATCCGACGCTCACGCGCCCGATTTTCATGTCGCAGTACCGCTATAATCAGCACCTGAACCCGCAGTACGTCATAGTAGAGGTAGGCTCGACAGGGAACACGCTCGAGGAGTCGCTCATAGCGGCGGGGTACTTCGCCGATTCGCTCGCGACAGTGATGGCAGTTAACAATTAACAGATAACAGTTAACAGTTAACGAGGGTAGGACGATAGACACGTTCGGCGCGGAGGTCATGTGCATCTGTCATTCTGAGCGTAGCGAAGAATCCCCTTGATAATGCGCATTGGTCGGGGGATTCTTCGCTACGCTCAGAATGACAGCGTGGGGCTGAAAAGGGCGGGTTGACCCCGCCCCTACGATTGCGTTTTGCAATGTTGTGCCGATGATTCGCGCGTTCCGTAGGGGCGGGGTTTACCCGCCCTGTGAAGATGTGAGATGTTAGAACGATGGTTGGACGTAGGGGCGGGGTTTACCCGCCCTTGATGTGTTTACTACGCTTCGCCGCTTAATTCACGCGCCTTTGCGAGGTCTGCGTCCGCTTCTGCGTTTTTGCCGAGTGCGCGGTAAGCGATAGCGCGGTTGTGGTAATAATCAGCGTCGTTGCGGCTCAACCGAATCGCTGTTGTGTAATCGGCGACGGCATCGTCATAGCGTTCGATGTCGTCATAGACGATACCGCGATTGTAGTATGTGTCGGCACAGTCGGGGTTTAGGCGAATTGCCTCATTATAATCTGAAATCGCCTCGGTATAACGCGCTGATTCGCTAAGCGCGAGTCCGCGATTATTATATGCCAATGCATTTTCGGGATTCAAATGTATCGCTTTATTGTAATCGGCGATAGCGTCGTCGCGTCGTTCCATGCAACGATAGCAAGCCCCGCGATTGGTGTAACAATCGGAATCATTGGGGTTTAATCGAATTGCTATGGTGTAATCGGCGATAGCTTCGTCGTAGCGTTCGAGTTCTCGATAGGAAATCCCACGATTGTTGTAAAAGTCGGGATCGTCGGGATTCAGGCGGATTGCTTCTGTGTAGTCGGCGATGGCTTCGTCGTAGTTTTCGAGTTCGTCATGGGCATACCCGCGACGGCAGTATACGTCGGGATCGTTGGGACTTAGGCGGATTGCGTCGGTTAAGTCAGCTACGGCTTCTTCGTAGCGTTCCAGTTCGTTGTTGGCGTGTCCGCGATTATGATATGCGTTGGGTTCATTGGGGTCGAGCCGAATCGCTTCCGTAAAGTCGGTAATTGCGTCATCATAATGTTCGAGTTTTCCGAAAACAGTCCCGCGATTGTTGTAATAATCGGCGTCGTTGGGGTATAGACGAATTGCTTCGGTGAAGTCAGCGACAGCATCGTCGTAGCGTTCGAGTTCGTCATAAGCATTCCCACGATGGTAGTATGTGTTGGCATAGTCTGGATTCAGGCGAATAGCTTCGGTGTAGCAAGCGATTGCACGTTCATATTCCTCTGCGTCAGAGAGCAAATTTCCCTCTGCAATATATTCGTCAGCGGTTTCGGGTATCTGCTGTGACATGGCAAATTCTCCTCGTGTGTTCGTTAATTGCGCATATTTTACCACAAAACACACCAAACCACAAGACCCGCCGCGCGCATATTTCTTATTGCGCGCGTCGTCGAATTGTGGTACACTATATGCAATCTGCTTATTCGAGGTTTTCCATGAAAAAAGACATGACACAAGGCTCGGAGTTTCGCGTTATCCTCATATTCGCGATACCGATCATGCTCGCGAACCTGCTCCAACAGGCGTACAACGCCGCCGACGCGATCATCGTCGGGCGGTACGCGGGGCGGTTGCTGTCGCAGACCGACGAGATCGCGGGCGGGTTACTGGCGCAGAACTCGCTCGGTGCCGTCGGTGCCGTCGCGCCGCTGACGTTCCTGTTTCTCGCGTTTGCGATGGGGCTGGGTGTCGGCGTATCCGTCGTGTGCGCGCAGTTGTACGGCGCGCGGCAGGAACACAAACTCGCCGCCGCGTTTGATACGTCGATCCTGCTGATGTCGGGTTTCGGCATCGTCGTGACCGTCGCGGGGTGGGTTCTGTCGCCGTGGTTGCTGCACTCGGTGCTGAGCATCGAGAAAAGCGACCCGATTTACGGGCTTTCGCTGATATATTTACAGGTGTACTGTCTCGGACTGCCGTTCCAGTTCGCGTATAACGCGATAGCGTCCGCGCTGCGCGGTGTCGGGGATTCGGCGGCGAGCTTGATATTCCTCGCCGTGACGTGTTCGCTCAACGTGGTACTCGACCTGTGGTTAGTCATATCGTTCGACTGGGGTGTCATGGGTGCCGCCGTCGCGACGGTGATATCGCAGGTGATCTGCGTCGCGCTCGCGTACTGGTATCTGCGGCGCAAGTTCCCGCTCGTCAGGGGCGGTCAGCACTTTGACCTCGCGCTGTGCAAGACGACCGTGAAAATCGGACTGCCGACCTCGATTCAGCAGTCGATAGTCGCGCTCGGCAACGTCGCACTCACGCGTCTCGCGATACACTTCACAACGCCCGATCTGCCCGTCATCACCGCGTTCGCGGCGGGCAGCAAGGTGGATCTGTTCATGTTCGTGCCGATTTCGGGCCTGCAATCCGCGCTCGCGAGCTTCACGGGGCAGAACCTCGCCGCGAACCGACCCGACCGCGTAAAACGCGCGTACTATCGCACCGCCGCCGCGGGTCTCGGAATCTCAATCGCGCTGTGCATACTGCTGTACGTGTTCGCGCGCCCCATAATCGCGCTGTTCGGCGTGTCGGGTGCCGCGGTCACAATCGGTGTCGAGCAGGTGCAGTATTACGCGAAGGTGTTCTGGATTTTCGCGATTTACATGATACTCGGCGGGGTCTTGCAGGGCGCGGGCGACACGCTGTTGCAGTCCGCCGCGACACTGTCCGCACTCGTAACGCGCGTCGCCGTCGCGTACCTCGGCGCGTTCGTGTTCGGGTGGTTCGGCTACGAGGCGGCGTGGGTCACGCTCGCCGTCGCGTGGGTCGTCGCGCTCATCATCACGAACGTGCGCTACTACACGGGCGGTTGGAAGAAAAAAGTCGTCGCACACCGCGCCGAAACGCCTGAGATAACAGGGGAATTGTAATGTCACACGCCTTTTTCGCGCTCATCTCGCGCCTGAAACACATCACGCGCTGGTCGCTCATGCGCAACAGCCAGCCCGAGAACGTCATGGAGCACAGCCACATGACGGCGGTGCTCGCCCACGCCCTCGCGGTCATACGCCGCGACGTGTTTCACGAGCCGTGCAACCCCGGTGACGCCGCCGCCGCCGCGCTGTTTCACGACGCGACGGAGATTTTCACGGGCGACATGCCGACCCCTGTCAAATATCTGAACGACGAGATCACGTCGGCGTACCGCGCCGCTGAAAACGGTGCGCGCGAACGTCTGCTGTCCGCGTTGCCCGACGAATTGCGCGCGTCCTACGCGCCGTTGCTCGAATCGGGCGCGGACGAGGAGACGCGCAAGCTCGTACACGCGGCGGACAAGCTCTCGGCGTACGTCAAGTGCTTGGAGGAGGAGCGCGCGGGCAACCGCGAGTTCCGTCTCGCGGCGCAGCAGACGCTGATAAAGCTGCAAGCGCTCGCAATGCCCGAGGTGGACTACTTCCTCGCGCACTGCCTACCCGCGTTTGAATTAACACTTGATGAATTGGAGATATAATATGAAAGCCATCGTAACCGTCGTCGGCACTGACCGTGTCGGCATAATCGCGTCCGTATCCGCACTGCTCGCGGCGCGCGGCGTGAACAGTCTCGACGTGTCGCAGACGATTCTCGACCGATACTTCACAATGATGATGCTTGCGGACACCTCAGGCGCGTCGGAATCGTTCGCGGAACTCGCGGACGCGCTCGAACGCGAGGGTACCGCGCTCGGACTCTCGATTCGCATACAAAGAGAGGACATTTTCGAGGCAATGCACCGCATTTGACAATTAACAGTGAACCGTTAACAATTAACAGTTACGGGGATTGGACGAGGGTTACGTCCTACGTCGCGCGTCCCCCCGTCCAACCTTGCCCCCTTTCGGAAAGGGGGTGCCGCTCGCAAGCGGCGGGGGTTTGCCTCCGTCCAACGTGTCCCAACGTCCACCCGCGATATTTGACGAAATAAGGAACAACAATGCTTAACATCAATGAAATCCTTGAAACTAACGAGATGATCTCGCGCCGTCACCTCGATGTGCGCACGATAACGATGGGCATATCCCTGCGCGACTGCGCGGGGGAGGACGCGGAGCGCGTCGCCGAGCGCATTTACGACAAGGTGACGCGGCGCGCGGAACGGCTCGTGCGCGTCGGTCAGGAGATCGAGCGCGAGTTCGGCATACCGATTGTCAACAAGCGCGTATCCGTGTCGCCTATCGCGGAGGTCGCGGCGGCGTGTGACATCGAGGACTACACGATATTCGCGCGCGCACTCGACCGCGCGGCGAAAACGGTCGGCGTGAACTTCATCGGCGGGTTCACCGCGCTCGTACACAAGGGTTTCACGGACGCTGACCGCCGTCTCATAGCGTCGATACCACGCGCGCTCGCGGAGACGGAGCGCGTGTGTTCGAGCGTCAACGTCGCGTCCACGCGCGCGGGCATCAACATGGACGCTGTCGCGCTCATGGGGCGCGTAATCGTCGAAGCGGCGCAGTTGACCGCCGATTCGGGCGGCGGCGCGTGCGCGAAGCTCGTCGTGTTCGCGAACGCGGTCGAGGACAACCCGTTTATGGCGGGCGCGTTTCACGGTTCGGGCGAGCCCGAGTGCGTGATAAACGTCGGCGTGTCGGGTCCCGGTGTCGTGAAACACGCGCTCGAATCCGTGCGCGGAGAACCGTTCGATGTCGTCGCGGAGACGATAAAAAAGACGGCGTTCCGCGTCACGCGCATGGGTCAACTCGTTGCGCGGGAAGCGTCCGCGCGGCTCGGCGTACCGTTCGGTATCGTCGATCTGTCACTCGCGCCGACACCCGCGGCGGGGGATTCGGTTGCGGAGATTTTGGAGGAGATGGGGCTTTCGGTTGTCGGCACGCACGGCACGACAGCCGCGCTCGCCCTGCTCAACGACGCGGTGAAAAAAGGCGGCGTGATGGCGAGTTCGCACGTCGGCGGGTTGTCGGGCGCGTTTATACCCGTGTCCGAGGACGCGGGCATGATAGCGGCGGCGCGTTCGGGCGCGCTGACACTGCCGAAACTCGAAGCCATGACGTGCGTGTGCAGCGTCGGTCTCGACATGATCGCGGTGCCGGGCGACACGCCCGCGTCCACAATCGCGGCGATCATCGCGGACGAGGCGGCAATCGGCGTTGTGAACAACAAGACGACGGCGGTGCGCATCATACCCGCGCCGAACATGACGGTCGGCGACACGGTGGACTTCGGCGGACTGCTCGGTTCCGCGCCAGTGATGCCCGTATCGGTCGGCAGCGCGGAGGATTTCATAGCGCGCGGCGGGCGCATACCCGCGACGTTGCAGTCACTGCGGAATTGAACGATGCGGGAAACGATTGACAATCCGATTGTAATTTATTGTGCGCAAGGGCGGGTCACGGTTTCCGCATTTATTTTCCCATTCGTCATTGCGAGCCGCGCGAAGCAATCCAGAACCCAGTTTTTCCGTCCAAACCCTCGCAAAACGCGAGGTTGGACGAGGGGCGCGGGGGACTGGATTGCTTCGTGCGCTCGCAATGACGGGAGTTGGAACGCGGAAAAAGGTATATGCGTTAGCCGTGATGGGCGGGTCTTGACCCGCCCGCGTTTATTTGCCAAGCGGTATTAATCAAAAATTAATGCAAAATTTAACGAGATTCGGGCGAAAAAGCTCGACACGGCAAGTCATTTGTGTTACAATCAGGTGACATGTGGATTTCCCGAAAAAGTTTGCGGAATATATAGTGTTGAAGATAGTGTCTTACGGGTGATGCACCTGATTGGAGGATTTCAAGTGGAAAACACAGAAATCGGTATTGAGAACGCGGAACCGACGCGCGCTTTCGCGTTGAAGTTGCTGTCGCTGTTCAGGCAACCCGCATTTATCGCGCGCGACGGCGTTGTCACGGCGGCGAACGCGGCGGCGGAGGGCGCGGGGTTGCGCGCGGGTTCCGTTCTGCCGACTGAACTTCGAGTTGACGCGGCGGCGCAGAGCGCGATTGTGAACCTGAGCGGCAGACAATACGCCGCGTCGCTGATGGAGTCAGACGACGGATACGCCGTGGTAACGCTCGAAAATTCCGACGCGACCGAGCCGCAACGCGCTCTGGCGCGCACGTTCAGCGCGCAAATCCGCGACATGGTGAGCATATTAATGGCGGCGTCGAGCTACATTTTGCCGATAATCGAGAATCTCGGGGAGGAGCGCGCGGGCGAATACGCCGCGATCACGTCGCGGACGCTGTACCGACTGCGGCGGTTGTCCGACCACGCGGAGGCTGTCGCCATCGCGGGCGACACACCGTCGCCGTTGCGCCTGTCGACGTTTGACCTGAGCTACGTCGTGCGCGAGACGGTCGAGACCTCGCGCGAACTGCTCAAAAAATCGGAAAACGAGATGAAACTCGACGCGCCGCAAGGCGAACTGCTGTTCTACGGCGAGACGCGCGAGATACGGCGTATGCTGCTCGCGATGATCGGCAACGCGGTGCGCCACGGGAAGTCCGAGGGCGATAACGCGCCGCCGAACATCGTGATTTCACTGCGACGCGAGGACGATCATGCGGAATTGCGCGTCGTGTCCGCAGGGGCGAACGCGAATCTTGACACGGGTATCTGGGCGCGCTACCGTGAACCCGAGTTGTACGGGGATCGCGGCGCGGGTCTCGGATTGCCGCTCATCGCGTCCGTCGCCCGTCGTCACGGCGGCACCGCGAGCATACTCACGGACGGTGAATCGACCGCACTCGCCGTGCGTCTGCCGATACGCGAGTCGCCGTCTAACACGGTGTCGGGCAATTTCGCGGAGTACGGCGGCACGCAGGACGTGCTGACCGAGCTGTCCGACGTGCTGCCAGCCGAGATGTTCGCGCAAAAATATCTGGACTGACGGCAATTGACAATTGACAGTTGACAATTGACAATTAGGACGAGGGTTGAGGGGACGTTGGATAACGTGTCGTAGGGGCGATTATCAATCGCCCGCCGTTGTTCGCACCGCAACAGGGCGACCACATAAGGGACACCCCTACACAAACCGCGACGCAAGGCGCGAGATGAATCGAAAACCGAGGGGATTCTTCGCTTCGCTCAGAATGACAAAAAGGAATCTGCATAAAACTGAGGTGGTCAGAATGGAACAAACCGATAATCAGCGCAAGCCGCTCGGCATATATATACACATACCGTTCTGCCACGCTCGGTGCGCGTACTGCGACTTCTACTCGTCGACCGCGTGTTCGGCGGAGCGCATGAACCGCTACGCCGCCGCGCTGCGCCGCCACATCACGGAGTACTCGGCGCAGCTCGACGGGTACATCGTAGACACCGTGTACTTCGGCGGCGGCACGCCGACCGTGTTCGGTGCGGAGCGTCTCATCAGCGTACTCGACCGCCTGAAACGGCGCGGTCACGTCTCGCTCGACGCGGAGATTACACTTGAAGCGAACCCCGAGAGCGTCGATGTCAACGACCTGCGCCGACTGCGCCGCGCGGGGTTCAACCGCATCTCGATCGGGATTCAGTCGTCGAAGCAGAACCACCTGACGACGCTCGGGCGGCTGCACAATTTTGAGACGGCGGAACGCGCCGTCGAGTACGCGCGCGAGGCGGGGTTCACAAACGTGTCCGTCGACGTGATGTACGGACTGCCGAACCAGACGCGCGAGGACTTTGCCGACGATCTGCTGCGCATCGCCGCGCTGCAACCCGACCACATATCGTGCTACGGGCTGAAAATCGAGGAGGGTACGCCGTTCTACATATACAACGGTTCGCCGTTCCTGCCGACGGACGACGATGCCGCGGATATGTACCTCTACGCCGTCGACACGCTCGAGCGGTACGGCTACACGCAGTACGAGATATCGAACTTCGCGCGGCAGGGCAGACAGTCGCTGCACAACCTCAAATACTGGCTCGGCGACGAGTACCTCGGCATCGGCGCGTCCGCGCACTCGTACATCGGCGGCACGCGGTACGCCGTGATATCCGACGCGGAGCAGTATATGCAGATGATCGAGACGGGCGGCGGTGTCGTCGAGTCGCGTGAGACGATTGCGGACTATGAGCTGCTGAGCGAGTACCTGATGTTACGTCTGCGCACGACGCGCGGTGTGTCAGAGGACGAGTACAAGGCAATTTACAACTGCGGTATGGCGCGCGTACTCGAACTGCTCGCGTCGTATGAGGAGCGCGGTTGGGTGGAGCACACGGACGAGCGATGGCGGTTCACGCCCGAGGGCTTCCTGCTGTCAAACACGCTGATCGGCGAACTGCTCGACGCACAGCAGCGAGAGCGCACAGAGCTTGTGCGCCCGCAGTACCGCACGGTCGAGACGGACACAGGTCAAGCGTCGCTGTTCGAGAACGAACGCAGAACCGTAGCGAGTTTTATATGACGGCAATGACAGTTAACAATTAACAATTAACAGTTAACAGTTACGCGGGTTGGACGTTGGTTGCGGTCTCCTTCCGCCGTCTGCGGACGGCACCTCCCTCTGAGAGGGAGGCAGGGTTTGGACGAGGGTTGCGGGGTAGTGTCGTAGGGGCGACCATTGGTCGCCCGTCGGGGTTATTGCACCACGACAGGGCGACCACATGACAGATAACGGATAACAGATATGGACGGGGAGCAAACCCCCGCCGTCTGCGGACGGCACCCCCTTTCCGAAAGGGGGCAGGGTTGGACGGGGGTTCGTAGGGGACGCCGCCCTCGGCGTCCCGTCCCCGATAACGCTCAGACCCAAAATACGGGACGCCGAGGGCGGCGTCCCCTACGCAAGATGGTGCAAGGTTGGACGCAGG
>JAISJJ010000116.1 GCA_031261585.1 Oscillospiraceae bacterium | reverse complement strand
CCGAAAAACGCCGCGAGATCGGTGTCCGCAAATCGCCGCCCGAGGACGCGCTCGCGCATCAATCGACTGCGCTGTGCCGCCGCCGCGACGGTCAGCAACTCGTCGAATATCAATCGGCGGCGCGCTGCCGCGAGCGTGTCAAAGTCTTGCGGGAAGTGGATTTGCTCGTATGCGTACTGAGCGGGGACGAGGTCGTACCGCTCGGCGATGTACGGCGGCGTGGGATCGGGCAATTTGTCGCGCAAACGCGTCAACGCGGCGCGGACTGCGGTTGATACGGCGTACTGCGACAGCCCCGACGTGAGCCGATAGACAGGCACGATGCACCGCGTGCGCGTACCCTGCCGCGTCTCGGTGTACCGCTCGAACACGGGGTTCACCATGCGCGGCGTGCGCGTCTCGCGTTCGACTTTGCCGAAAAAGATATACGTCTCGCCTCGCCGCAACGCGTCACGCGCGTACGGCTGGTTGAAAAAATACAGGTCGAGCGCGCCGTAATCGTCGTGCGCGCGCGCTTTTACGAGCATCAGCCCGTTAGCGGAGCGCGTCATGGTCGCGTCCTCGACCGTTGCGGCGACGCAGACGGACTCGCCGTGTTCGAGTTGCGCGGTGAAACGCATGACCGTGCGATCCTCGTAGTCGCGCGGGAAGTGGCGCACCGCGTCGTACAGCGTCGAGATGCGCAGTTTGGCGAACAGTTTCGCCTTTGCGTCGCCGACACCTGACAGGACGGTGACGGGGGTGTCGAGCGGGTTCATTTGCGCCTGTGAGAGATTTCCCGCCGCAGAATCGGGGCGAGAGCCGACGCGCCGACGATTTTCAGCGCGTCGCCGATGAGAAACGGAACCACGCAGACCGCCAGCGCGTAGCTGAACCGCGCACCCGACTGTCTCACGAACCACGCTGTGCCGAGCGCGTACAGCACGACCGTGCCGAGCACCATACCGAGCACCATACCGAACGAAAATCGCTTGGATTGCAGCGATTTGATGTTAGCAAACAGTCCTGTGATGAACGCGAGCGGGACGTAGCCGATGATGTAGCCGCCCGTCGACGAAACGAGCTTTTGAACGCCGCCCTGCGAGTTCGCGAACACGGGCAGTCCGACCGCGCCGAGCAGAACGTACAGCACGACGGCGATTGTGCCGCTCGCGGGTCCGAGCGTCGCGGCGGAGAGGTATATCGCGAACGTCGCGAGCGTCACGGGGATCGGTTCGCCGATTGAGAACGGTGCCAGAACGCATATCAGCGCGGCGAACAGCGCGATGCGCAGCATTTCACGCAGTTTCATAGGAAACACGGACCTCCCCAAAGGAAAATTTTACTATACTGCCCGCGCCGTTTTCGGCAATCAGGCGGAAATCGTCGTCAATAGCGGTGACTGAGACGCGCTCCTCGCACTCACCGACGCGTAGCGTAACTTTGCGTCCGATAAGCACACTGCGCTCGCGGTACTCGCCGAGAAACGCTTTGTTTTCAAGCGTTTGATAGTACCCGAAAATCCGTGTGGCGCACTCGGCGGCGAACCGTTCACGCGCAAATTCGGGCGGTGCGTCCGTGACCGCGCCCGCGTTCGGCAGCTCGGGGTAGCCGTTCGTCGGCGCGGTGACGTTCAGCCCGATACCGCACACGACGACACCGTTTCGCGCTTCGCACAGAATCCCCGCGACCTTTTTGTCGCGCAAAATGATGTCGTTCACCCACTTGATGCCGCACCGAGTGCCGAACACCGCGTCAACCGACTGCGCCGCCGCGACGGCACATGCGGGTGTAACAGCCGCGACGAACGCCGCGTCGAACCGCTCGGGACGCAGAATCAGCGAGAAGTACACGCCGCCGAACGGACTGAAATACGCCCTGCCGCGTGTGCCGCGCCCCGCAGTCTGCGCCGCCGCGACGAGCAGGGTACCCTCAACCGCGCCGAGTTCGGCGAGCCGAAACGCCTCGGCGTTAGTCGATGCGATATTGTCGTACACGTGCGGCGTGATCGGCGCGTCGCCGAGGTACGATTGCAGAGCGGTGATATTCAGTGGTGTGTTGTTCATTTGTGCAGTATAACACAAAAATTGCGCAGACGCAAGACACGCGTTTGCGCTGGTGTGGATACATTGCGTTGATAATTATCGGCACCGCAATTTTTGATTCGCGTAGTCGTAGGGGCGGGTCTTGACCCGCCCGTTGTCCGCATGGCACAGCATCGGGTCGGTCAAGACCGACCCCTACATTATATTTTCGCTCTTAACCAATCCGTCAGCGTCATTTGTCCACATGCGTTTGCGCAGATTATTAGAGGGGGCGACGGGGAATCGCCCCCTGCGAAGCTATGCGTTGACCTTTTGTATGCTCGCGTCGTTCAGCACTTGCGCGCCGTACAGGAACAGCGCGTCGGAGTTCGGCTCGAACGTCACCATCTGTTCGAGCAGCCGCCAGTCGATGTAGCGCAGGTCGATGAGCGTCACGGTCTTGTATGCGCCCGTCTCGGCAATCAGCGGCGCGAGAGACGACGAGAACGAGTCGCGGAAGATGTACAGGTGTCGCGCGGAATCGGTCTCGGTGTTCGTCAGCACGATGAGCGACTGCGGACCACGGAGAAACAGGTTGTACGGGTCGACGGAGCCGAACCCGTCCGCGCCGAGGTCGTACACCGCGCCGCCATGAAACGCCATGTCCTCGCCGAGGTATTCAGCCGTGACGTGCGGCACGGGGACATACGACATCGCGTCGGGTTCGAGCGGCAGGGCGATCTGACCCGCGTACACGCCGCGAAAATCGCCGACGGTCACGGTGTCGTTGAACTCGTACGCACTGCCGACAATCATATTCACTACCGCGCCGATTTTCGTCTGATCCCAGTGTAAATCCGTGCGATAGAACGATGACGCGTCGAGCGCGGGGTACAGGTCAATCGCCGTGAGCTTCGGCAGTGCGTCCGCGAGAATACCCGCCGCGAGTTCGTGGTCGTAATCGGGGTAATCGCCGTCAACATACGCGGACTTGTCGGGGATCACGGCATAAAACACGTTGAGGTCGCCGAGATATCGTTCGGTCACGGCGTTGATCTTCGCGGTGAATTTGCGGTATTCGGCTTCGTTGACCGCCGCGAACTTGCCCGCGCCGACAGTGCCGCCGAGATTATACGTGAACAGCCCCGATTTGTCGGTCTGACGGAACACGTCGAACACGGTTTTGGCGCGAATCGTGCGCATCGTCTCACGAAATGGGAACGTGTCGGCGGCGAACGGCTCGAAACCGTTCGTAAATCTCGCGTCGAGGACGTTTGACAGCGTGAAGTCGGGCAGTTTTGCGGGGCGGCGGCGTTCGCTGCTCAATATAGCGGGCGGCGAGACGACGAGCCGCAGAACGCAGAACCCGCCGACGATCAGTATGAATACGCCGAGTGTCAGCGCGTGGCGCAGTTTTGTATGTTTCATTGGCACCTCAAAAGCGGAAATAGATGAACGGGTTGAACGAGCCGTCGACGAGGTACGCGGTCGAGACGATGAGCAGCGCGGCGACGGCGAGCGGTTCCAACACCGTCAAAATCGGCGCGTATTTCGACGTTTCGAGATGCGACAACAGACGTTTCGGCAGCGGTGTCGCGCCGAATAACGCGATTACGAGCGGTACCGCGTAACTGCGCAGATAATACTCCGTCACGGGCGGCGAGACGGACAGCGTACCCGAGCCTACGAGCGCACCGAGCCGCGCGCCTATCTCGTGCGCCGAGGTTGACGCGAAAAAAATCCAGCTCACGAGTATGAGCAGAATCACGTACAGGTGGCGCAGAGCGGACGGCAGCTTGTCCAAAAACTTCGCGAGTACAAATTTCTCGATGAGCAGCAGCACGCCGAAATACGCGCCCCAGAGTATGAAATTCCAGCCCGCGCCGTGCCAGAATCCCGTGAGCGTCCACACGACCAAGATGTTCAGCACCTGACGCGCCGCGCCGCGACGGTTGCCGCCGAGCGGAATGTACACGTAGTCGCGGAACCACGTGGACAGCGAGATGTGCCACCGCCGCCAGAAATCGGTGATGCTGTCGGCGATATACGGATAGTTGAAGTTTTCGAGGAATTTGAAGCCGAACATCAGCCCGAGACCGATCGCCATGTCGGTGTAACCCGAAAAATCATAGTAGATTTGCAGTCCGTACGCGATTGCGTACAGCCACGCGGCGAGCGTCGTGTTCTGCGCGCCGACGAGCGCGACAAATTCGGCGAGGACGTTCGCAATCAGCACTTTTTTCGCAAGTCCCGCGACGAATCGGCGCGTGCCGACCGCGAAATTCTCGACCGAGTGCGTGCGCGCCGTCAGTTCGCGCTCGACGTCAACGTAGCGCACTATGGGACCCGCGATGAGCTGCGGGAACAGCGACACGTACGTCGCGAACGTCAGCACGTTGCGCTGCACCGCCGTCTCGCCGCGGTACAGGTCGATATCGTAGCTGAGAATCTGGAACGTATAGAACGAGATACCAATGGGCAGCGCGATGCGCAGTAGCGGTATGTCCACGTGCGGTATGAGATTGAGGTTTGCGAGGAAGAAGTCCGCGTATTTGAAGAACGCCAGCCCGCCCAAACCCACGGCGAGACACGCGATCAGCGCGTATTTTGACGCTTTCGTGCCGCGCCCGCGCTCGATCAGCAGACCGAAAACCCAGCCCGAGATGATCTGCGCGATCATCAGGATTGCGAATTTCGGTTCGCCCCACGCGTAGAAAACAAGGCTCGCCAGCAACAGCCATGTGTTGCGGACGAGCATGTTTCCCCGACGCGTCGGCAGTATAAAGTACACTGCGAGCACGGTGGGGAGGAACCAGAATAGGAATGTAATCCCTGAAAAGAGCATTATTCGGCGGTGAAGAACACGTTGAATTTGAGCGCGTCGTCGCCCGTAACGGTTTTGAGCGAGGATTCGAGCGCGTCGACCGTCGCGTTTTTCGACACGAGCAGGAACACGTATTCGCCGACGACAACCGTCTCGGAGCGGTCGGGGATAACGCAAATCCATCTGCCGCTGTCGAACCCTGACGCGATTGCCGTTGCGACGGCGGAGGTATCGGCGGCGGATTTGCACTTGACGATCAGAACTTGGTGCGGCGAGGTGGAGAACAGCGCGCTGGATATGCACGACTCCGCGACGTACTGCGTGATCTGTTCCTGCGTCAGCCCTATGTAGTTCGGCGCGTTCTCATTCGAGCTGTCCGCCGAGACGAGGGGCAGCGTCTCGGAGAACGGATAGTTGTCCTCACCGAGCGTCGCGGTGGCACCGTTGACGACAGCTGCGAGAAATTCCTCGGTCGTGCCGTCGTACTTGTAGGTTTTTTCGCCGCACCCTGTGAACACGGTGACGAGCAGGAGCAGCGAGATGAGTAATACGAGTGTTTTTTTCATTTTGTCCTCTTTTTCTGTATTATTTGTATGCCCACTATACCATAAAACGACCGTTTCTGTCAATAAACAATTGCCAAAATATGTCCGATTATGTTATAATCGGTTTATGCTTAACATTGAGATATTTTTAATCGGTAACGGCGCGGTATATTACGCGTCGACAGAACCGCTGTGCGCCGACGACGCGTACGCCGCCGCGCTGGACGCGATATCGCCGACGCGACGCGCGAGAGCCGAGCGATACCGTGACCGCGAACGCGCCGCGCAGTGCGTCGCCGCCGAGTTGCTGTTGCGCCACGCGTTGCGCGAACTGGGATTTGCCGACGAACCCGTGTTTTCGCGCGAAAAGGGCAAACCGCACCTGCTGAACGCGCCGCATATCGACTTCAACCTGTCGCACACGGCGGGTCTTGCGGTGTGCGCCGTTTCCGCGACATGCGATGTCGGCGCGGACGTTGAACGCGTGCGCCGCACGAATATCAAGGTTGCGGAGCGTTATTTCGGTGCGGACGAACGGCGGCGTATCGAGTTGTTGCCGCAATCCGAGCGTGACGGTGCGTTTTTCGAGCTGTGGACGCGGTACGAGGCGGCGTTCAAGTGCGGCGGCTCGTCGATGTTCACGCTGACGCGGCGGATAGGGGAGTACGTGCTGACCTACTGCGAACGCGCGCGGGAATATGTTGACAGCGCGGGAGATTTGCGGTAGAATAGACGAAAAATGCGGAGGTAATCCATGACTACACACGCGCAACCGTACGTACTGGCGACGTTTCCGAACGGACGCGAGATCGTGAAATACGGCGAGATCGCCGACCCGTCGCCCGAGCGGCACTACATTATAATAGAAGCCCCGAATAACGGGTTCATGGTCGCGGGGGAACTGCAAAAACTCGGTTTCCGCGCGATTCACGACTACTGGGACGCCACCGCGTCGAGCCAGTGGGGGTTGACCGTCGACTGGGAGTTCGGGCAGGCGAAGATCGGGAAATGCACGTTCTACCTGTCGGACGATTTCGCGTTCGCGGCGGGGATTTTCTTCACGCGCGTCGGGCGGTTCACGTCGATAAACGACACGGCGATGTTCCACCACAACCACCAGATGAACATGATCGGCACGGGGCGTTTTCAGCAGTTGTTCCCGTTCGACAAGCAGATGGAGTATTTTCAGCGCGTCAAGCAGGATCCCGCGCTGTCGAACCCGACGGAGAAGATCGAGATAGGGAATGATGTGTGGATCGGCGCGAACGTGTTCATCAACGTCTCGAAATGCTCGAAAATCGGCGACGGCGCGATCATCGCCGCGGGTGCAATAGTGAACGACGACGTGCCGCCGTACGCTATCGTCGCGGGTGCGCCCGCGCGGGTCAAGAAGTACCGCTACACGCCGGAACAGATTGAGACGCTGCTGCGCGTCAAATGGTGGGACTGGTCGGACGAGGAGATAGCCGCCAACGCCGACGAGTTGATGTACCCCGACAAGTTTTTCGCGAAATTCGGATAAAGGCGAGCACGTAGGACGGGGGGCAAACACCGCCGACTGCGGTCGGCAC
>JAISJJ010000041.1 GCA_031261585.1 Oscillospiraceae bacterium | reverse complement strand
AATGAACGCGATAAGGGCGGGTGAACCCCGCCCCTACGTAAATTCCCTGTCATTCTGAGCGTAGCGAAGAATCCCCCTGACAATGCGCATTAGTCGGGGGATTCTTCGCTGCGCTCAGAATGACAGAAACGGCACTTCACAAACCGCGAATTGTGTGATATAATACCTACACTAACCATAAAGGACGTACCCATGCGAAAACGCTTCATCGCCGCCGTGACTGCGGCTGTACTCATCATATCGCTCGTCTGCGCCGCGTCCGCTGTCGGTATCGGCAACGTGCGGTACACCGCGACCGCCGAGCTTTCGGACAACCTCACGTACACGAACACCGTCGCGTGGCGCGAGGACATCGGGCGCGAGGAGACGTACGAACTGCGCCTGAATCCGAGCGGTGCCGCGCGGGCTATCGCGATGGGCGATTCCACTGTCTATGAAGCCGTGGACATCGCCGACGTGATATCACAGGCGACCGCGCTCGGCTACAACGTGTTGGGCGCGATAAACGCGGACTTTTTCTCGATACAAACGGGCGTTCCGCTCGGACTGCTGATCGAGGACGGACGCTATAAATCGGGCGGCGACACGCCCGCGAACGCCGTCGCGTTCCTGCCCGACGGCACGGCGCGATTCCTGAAAACGCCGCAAATAACGATGACGATTCAGACGCCGAACGGCGACGTGGCGGTGCCGCAACTCAACAAAATGCGCTACAACGGCGGCGATCCGTACCTGTTCACGAGCGAGTTCTCCGAAGTCTCGACACGCACGACGGGCGAGGGCTGGTTCGTGCGGCTGAAAATCCTCGGCGGCGAGCTGACCGCGCGCGGTGAGGTGACTTTGGAGGTCGTCGAGACGTTCACGGGCGACGGTGCGGTGCCTGTCGGCGACGGATTCATGGTGCTGACGGCGAGCGGCGCGCCGAACGACACGTACAACCGCTTCATCGTCGGTCAAACCGTCACACTGCGCACGGATACGGACAGCGACGCTCTCGCGGCGGCGCAGTCGGCGGTCGGTTGCGGCGATTTCATCGTCGAGGGCGGCGAGGTCGTCGGTGAGGACATGTGGGAAGCCGCGCTCAAAGCGCGCAGTCCGAAAACCGCGATAGGCGTGACTGCAAACGGCGAGATCGTCGCGCTCGCGGTCGATGGGCGCAACACGACGTACGCGAACGGTGTGACCCTGCGCGAACTCGCGGACGAGATGATCGCGCGCGGGTGCGTCACGGCGGTCAATCTCGACGGCGGCGGCAGCACCGCAATCAGCGTGCGTATCCTCGGCGACGACGCGCCGACGATACGCAATCGCCCGTCGGACGGCACCCCGCGTCGTTGCGCGAGCTACATATTGTTCGTCGGTGAGACACCGCGCGGCGGCAACGGTGCGGCGAGCTATCTCACCCTGCGACAGGGCGCGATAGTACTCGCGGGTTCGGTGCTTGAACTGACACCCGTCGCGACGGACGCCGCGGGACTCCCCGCCGCGATACCGAGCGACGTGCGGTACCGCTCGTCGCGCGGCACAATCGACGGCGCGGTGTACACGGCGGGAACCGAACACGGCGTTGACCGCGTGGAGGTCTACTCCCCGTCGGGCGGCGCATCGGGCTACGGCGAGGTGTTTGTCGTCGCGAACCCAACGTCGATCTACCTGAACGACGCGGGCGGCGCGGCTGTCAAGACGATAACGGTTGACGCGGGCGGCAGACTGCAACTCACGCCGACATGCTCGTATTACAGGCTATCGGTGACCTCGCAACCGACCGCGTTCACGTACGAGGTCGAGGACGATATCGGCACCGTCTCGCCCGACGGACTGTTCACGGCGGGCAACGGCGGCGACGGGCGCATCGTTATCCGCGCGGGTACCGCGAGTTATACGGTGTCGGTGACGGTCACAAAACCGCTGTTTGAGGACTGCGTGAACCACTGGGCGGTCGGGTACATCGAAAAACTCGCCGCGCTCGGTGTCGTGCGCGGGGTGACGGACACGACGTTCGCGCCCGACAAGTCCATGCTGCGCCGCGATTTCCTGCTCATGCTGTACCGCGCGGTCGGTGAACCCGAGATACCTGAACTCGCGAACCCGTTCACCGATATCCCCGCGGGCGCGTACTATCAAAAGGCGGCGAGTTGGGCGTACATCGCGGGTATCGCGCAGGGTGTCGGCGACAATCGGCTCGACCCCGACGGTGTGCTGACGCGCGAACAGGCGTTCACGTTCCTGTACCGCGCGCTGGGTCAGTTTGGTGTCCATTATTACGACGCGCCGCCCGATCTCACCGCGCAATTCTCGGACAGCGCGGACGTGTCCGAATACGCGAAAATCCCGACGGCGACACTTGTCGCGCTCGGCGTAGTCGGCGGCTCTGACGGCAAAATAACGCCGAAAAACGAATTAACGCGCGCGCAGATGGCAAAAATGCTGTGCGTGATTATTGAATATTGAGGTAATGAATGTTTATTGACAAAGCGAGTATCAGCGTAAAGGCAGGTACGGGCGGCACCGGCGCGGTGTCGTTTCACCGCGAGAAGTACGTCGCGG
>JAISJJ010000015.1 GCA_031261585.1 Oscillospiraceae bacterium | reverse complement strand
AAAGGGGGTGCCGACCGCAGTCGGCGGGGGTTTGTTCCCTCGTCCTAACTGTCAACTGTCAATTGTCAACTGCGTAAGCAACTCCCCGACACCGTGTATTATCGGCACCCCCGTCAGCTCAGGGATACCCTCGCCGTTGAACGGATCCACGATGACGCAATCCCAGCCGACCTGCGCACTGCCCACGTAGTCGTCGTAGTAGTTGTCGCCGACGTACAGGCACTTTTCACCGCGCGCTGTTGCGACGGCGAGTTCAAAGATGCGTCTGTCGGGCTTTTCGATGCCGACCTCAGAGGAGACGATGACCTCCGAGAGGTACGGTTCGAGTGCGTTACGCGCGAGGACTTGGCGCGCGCTCAAATCCCAGTTGGAGATCAGTCCGAGCTTGTAGCGGTCGGAGAGCGAGGACAGCGCGCCGATGGTCTCACTGAACGCGACCCACCCCTCGCCCGACTCGGCGCGGCGGTGTGACAGTTCACCGAACTCGCGCCAGATCGCGCGGTCGTTGTCGATTTCGAGTGTGTCGGATAAACGCTCGAAGTAGTGCGCCATGCCGCGCTCGGACTTGTGCGCCAGTTCACCGGGACGCTCGCGCATGTAGAATTTGTCCGCGAGGTAGAACGCTCGGCGGATATGTTCGGCGTCGCGTGTCGTACCGCGCCGCGCGAGTACGTCGCGGAGGTTTTCTTCGCGCGGTGTCTTTACGAGCGTGTAACCGAGGTCGAACCACAGCCATGAATACATAGGTCAGCTCCAAAACATAATCACATATATGTATACTGAGTATTAGTATGACACGGGGGTTGAAGTAAGTCAATAGGCAAAATTACATAAAACATATATGTTATTTGCAGTATTTCTTGTGAGAAACGCAAAACTACGACAAATGACCGCTAAGCCCCTTGACAAAGGTTGAGGCAGGTGTTAAGATATCGAAAACCAATAAAACATATAAAAATAATAAGATATAGGGGTTGCGCCAATGTCGGGAGTTGTCACGCAAAAACGCGAGGATCGCGCGGGCGTATACATTAATGTTCGCGGCGAGGGGCAGGCTTTGCACCGTGAGTTCGGTCTCGGCTGCATGGCGGACTCGGACAGCAGTTTGCAGCAGGGGATTCAATGTCAGGAGATGAACAGTATTTCCAGCTTGATCACGATGAGCGGCGCGGCGTTTATCATGCACTCACCGCTCGGGTGCAGCGGGTGCGTCGGCGGATTCAACCAACTCTACCACGTCGGACAGTTCCACGACGGCGTACAGCACATCAAAAACGCGCGGTACATCGCCACGAACCTCGACGAGCGCGACGTGATACTCGGCGGCGAGCAGAAGTTGACCGACGCGGTGCTTGAAGCGCAGAGACGCTATACGCCCGACGTGATATTCATTCTCACGTCCTGCGTGTCGGGCATTATCGGCGACGATGTGGACACCATCGCGGCGGAGCTTGACAAACAGGTGAGCGCGCGCGTGATCCCGATACACTGCGAGGGGTTCCGCTCGAAACTGCCCGCGACGGGGTTCGATGCCGCGTTCAACGCTATCAAACACTACATATTGCCGAAACCCGAAGAGGTGACGGAGCGCGACGATAATCTAATCAATATATTCGCCCCGATGAGCATGGGTATAGCCGACCAGAAAGAGCTTGCGCGGCTTGTCGAACCGCTCGGACTGGTGCCGAACTTTATTCCGTTCTACGCAAGTCTCGAAAAATTGCGCAAAATCGTCACGGCGCGCGTCTCAGCGTCGATTTGTCAGGTGTTCGCCGACGAATTTGTCGAGTGGCTCGGCGACACGTACGGCATACCGTACGCTATCACATGTATGCCGCTCGGCGTGAAGAGTACGGACGCGTGGCTGACCGCGATTGCGGAAAAAGTCGGAAAAGAAGCCGAGGCGGCGGCGTTTATCGCGTCGGAACACGCACGTGTCGCGCCGCAGATCGCAGAGGTGCGCGAACGGCTCCAAGGTAAGACGGCGTACGTCTCCACGGGTACGGGCAGGGCGTTCGCGGCGGCGGCACTCGTCGAGGATTACGGTATGAAACTCGCGGGACTGCGCACGCGCTCGTATGAGACTGGGATTCACGACAATGTGGAGCGGCTCACGGAGCAGTACGGCGGACAGTACCTCCTCGATATCGCGCACGGCGGGCAGGGTCATCAGGAGGTCAGTTACCTCAAAAAGCTCAAACCCGACCTGATAATCGGTGCGGCGTCTGGTGCGCACAGGCTCGGTATTCCCGTCTCGCACGTGTTGGACGCGGCGCGACCGACGTTGGGTTACAGCGGGATACTGTACGTCGGGCGCAAACTCGCGGAAGCCATCGAGAACACGGCGTTCATTGAAAAACTCGCGCAGCACAGGCGACCGCCGTACAAGGACAGTTGGTACGACGCGGACTATAAGAAATTCAACCGTGCCGCTGCGGGTTCGGGAGGTGATGCTGATGTCTGAGATCGTACAGTACCCGCGCGGTTCGTGCGCACTGGGCGGTGCCGCCGCCGCCGTGACGCACATCAAGCGGGCGATACCGATATACCACTCGGGACCCGGTTGTCAGATGCAGACGATGGCGGGTCAGCGCGGACCGTCCGCGTCGAACTACTACTATATAGGTGACGCGCCGCCCAGCACCAACCTCTATGAGCGCGAGATCGTGTTCGGCGGCCTTGACAGGCTCGATGAGACGATTGCGGGAACGCTCGAAATTTACGACGGCGACCTGTTTTTCGTACTGTCGGGCTGCTCGGCGGATATTATCGGCGACGACACGGCGAGTGTCGTGGAGAAATACCGCAGGCAGGGCGTTGAGATCGTGTACGTGGACACGGGCGGGTTCAAGGGCGACACGTTCTACGGATATCAGGCGGTTCTGGACGCAATCGCTGAAAAAATCGCGCTGCCGACCGATATCCGTGAGCCACGCACCGTGAACATCTTCGGATTGGTGCCGACGCAGGAGATATTCTGGGCGGGAAATTTTGAGGAGATCACGCGTATTCTCAACAAACTGGGGGTAAAGGCGAACACGTTTTTCTCGGACAGCGGAGGGCTTGCGGAACTGCAACAGTCCTCGCGCGCCGCGCTGAACGTGAACTTTTCGCCGTGGCTTTGTCGAAACACGGAGGAAATCTACAAAGAGCGGTTCGGCATCGAGACACTCCACTTCGACGGACTACCCGTTGGTCCCACGTCCACCACCGCGTTTGTGCGCAAACTCGCGGACGCGCTGCAACTCGACAACGACGACGTTGAGCGCGTGATACGCGAGGAGGAGGACTACGTATGGGATTACCTCGAAGCGTTGGGCGAGTCGCGGCGGTATCGTTTGGCGATCGTCGGCGACACGAACACGGTCATCGGTCTGTCGCGGTTTTTCGTGGAGGACTACGGTCAGATACTGCTCGACGCCGTGATCGTGGACGATATCCCCGAGAGCGCGGACAGGGACCGCATACGCGAGATACTCACCTCGTTCGAGTACGGCAAACCGCCGAAAGTGCATTTCGAGGCGGACTATTTCAAGATCAAAGAGCTGCTGAAAGACGAGCCCGTCGAGATGCTGCTCGGCAGTTCGTTTGAACACGAGCTGTCGGACGAACTGAACACCGTGTTCTTCAACGTCAGTTTCCCCGCGCGCGGAAAACGTATTCTCAACAGAGGTTACGCGGGCTATCGCGGCTCGCTGACACTGCTGGAAGATTTCTTTTACCCCTATTGATAGTTGACAATTGACAGTTGACAATTGACAATTAGGACGAGGAACAAACGCCGCCGACTGCGGCGATGACAGATAACAGGTATGGATGTGAGTTGCGGGACAATGTCGTAGGGGCGACCATTGGTCGCCCGTCGAGATTGTTCGCACCACAACAGGGCGACCACATAGGGTCGCCCCTACACAAACCGATACACGCGCGCGAGAACCAAAACCATGACACGCACCGCAGGGCGGCAGCGACACGAGCCGCAGTGTCTTTTGATGTGACGTGACGCATTATTCTCGCCTTGCGAAGCAACGCATGTCGGTTTTGGAGTGAATAGACGCGAATCACGCAAATTCTGCCGTCCTCGGTTAAAGGAAGTTGTGGGGTTGCCCACCATCGCCGCCGCTGCCGTTCTCGCGTCTCACGGAAGCGAGAAGGGCGCGGTGAACTCGGGGTCAAGGGGCTCGCAAGCCCCTGCGGGCTTTGGTTACTTTCGCCCGAACGAAAGTAACGCCGCGCGGCGAGCGCGGACAGATTCAAGAAACGCAGAGCATTGCCTGCGGTGAAACCGCAAGATGAAGCGATGGTCGAGGGGATTCTTCGCTGCACTCAGAATGACAGCGTGTGTGAGATTCTTCGCTTCGCTCTGAATGACAAAAGGGGCGATGTGGACATCGCCCCCTACGAAAACGAGACGCGCAATGTTCAACTCGCGATTAGCATTAACAATTGCACAAGGTTCGCGCGTATCTCCGCATCATAACTTTACCCCTATTAAAATTTTTATAATGAGGAAAAATCAATGAAAAAACTTGCAACTTACCTCGCGCTTGTCCTGATTCTCGCGCTCACGCTGAGTATCGCGGCTTGCTCGACGACACCCGCCGCCGACACGTCGCCGACACCGAATGTGACACCGTCGTCGAACCCGTCGGGCGATCCGTCCGAAAACCCGACAGACGACCCGAACGCCATAAAGGTCGGCGGCACGCTCAACGGCTCGTACGCGACGGAGCCGACGACGTGGGATCCGTACCTCACCGAGGGCGCGGACGTCCGCAGTCTGCTGTTCAACATCTATGAGGGGCTCGTGAAACCGACCTCGACGGGCGATCTCGTCCCCGCGGTCGCCGAGTCGTACACGATCAGCGACGACGCGACGATATATACGTTCAAAATCCGCACGGGGTTGAAGTTCTCGAACGGCACGCCCGTCACGGCGGACGACGTTATCTACTCGATCACCCGCGCGCAGGATTTGAAAATCCAGTCCACGCTCACCAAGGTTGCGTCCGTCACGAAAACCGATGCCTCAACCGTCGTGATCACGCTCACGGAGCCTGATACGGATTTCCTGCCGTATCTCACGCTCGCGATTCTGCCGCAGAATGTTGACCTCGCGAACAGCCCCGTCGGCGTGGGTCCGTTCATACTCGAATCGTACTCGATCGAGGAGCAGATCGTTCTCGCCCGCAACCCGAATTATTGGAAAACCGTGTATCTCGACAAGATCGTGCTGAGACATCTGTCGGGCAGTGAGTCAGGGCTTCTCGCGCTTCAAGCGGGTACCGTTGACTTCGGCGGCGTTGACCAGATCAACCTCTCGCAGATAGACCTCAGCAAGTACGGTACGACACCGCGCCGCTCAGCGTCCGTTCAGCAACTCAACCTGAACAATCTGCGCGCACCGTTCACGGACGTGAGAGTGCGTCAGGCGTTGTCCTACGCCATCAATGTTCAAGAGATCATCGACCTCGTGAACGACGGCTACGGCGAAAAAGCGGGTTCGCCCGTTATCCCCGGTCTCTCGAAGTACTACAACACCGTGCTGAACAACTCCTACCCGACCGACCTCAACAAGGCGAAATCGCTTCTCGCAGAAGCGGGTTTGGCGGACGGCTTCACGTTTGACATCACGGTGCCGTCAAACTACACGGTTCACGTCAACACGGCGCAGGTCATCGCGCAGCAACTCGCCAAGATCGGCGTGACGGCGAATATCGTTCAGGTGGACTGGGGTACATGGCTCGGCAACGTCTACACGGGTCGCGATTACACGGCGACAATCGTCTCCGTTGACGGTTCGGTGCTGTCGCCGCGCAGTTTCCTGAGCCGCTACGTGTCCACCGCGTCGAACAACTTCGTGAACTACAACAACCCCGAATACGACAGACTGTACGCCGAGGCGCAGACCGAACTCGACGAGGCAAAGCGCATCGACCTGTACAACCAGCTTCAACAACTCCTG
>JAISJJ010000120.1 GCA_031261585.1 Oscillospiraceae bacterium | reverse complement strand
CGGCTTTTCAAACTTCTGATCAGGGAACTCGACCTTATCGCCGTCGAAAGGATTGTAATAGGTGAGCTTATAGAGGTTGCGTCTCATGCGCACTCCGCTTTCGCCGTTGCTTGTGAACGTCGCCACTTTTTGACCGCCCACCGTCGCGCTGCCCATAGCCCAGTATGAGGATGTGCCGTTGTTGTATGACTTTGCCGTAAGTCCGGGCGGGTGAAGCACTTGCACAAGCATGCTGGCAGCCGGGAACTTGACCCATCTTACGACTTCCGTCTGCTGCCAATCGGGATTTGCGATTGGCGAATCTATGGTTTCCACGTAGTATGTGATGATAATTTCATGCGGCGGAAATTTGCTTTTTTTGAAAATCGTATTCTCCGTATCCGTCAGATCTCCCTCGGTTGCGACCAGATCCGACCTGTTGGTTCCCGCCGAACCGAACACATACGGTGTGGCATAGCCCACGATTGTGCCTGATTCATTCCGAAAACCCACCGCGTAGTAGTCAGTTGCGGAATAATTGCCCCATGCGAGAATCTGCGCTTCTGTCGGCAGCGTCATAGGCGTTCCGTAGTAACCCGAGAGTGTGGTGACTTTAACGCCTTTTACATACACATCATGCGACCACATCACGCGGTCGTAGTAGAAGTTGATGACCGCCGTGTTGTCGGCTGTGATGACGACGCCTGAGTCCTCGTGGACGAACTCGAAACCCGGGTAGTTCTTAGTGTGTCCCACCGAGGAGGCTGTCGCTTCTGTTAGTCCGCCTACGAGTTCATTTTCGGCGATAACGTAACCGTTTCTCGCCGTGTTCTGCTTCCAGTGGATGATGTTGAACTTTGACTGTGCGGGTTCCCAGACCGCGTTGACGACGAGGTCTTGACTCGGCATCGTCGACGGTATATGTCCCTCCCAGTCCCATCTCACAAAATTGTATCCCTGCCGCGTCGGATGAATTTTGTCCCTTGCCTTGGCGAGATCCGCAATGTTCGCGCCCGCCATCGCGGTTATCGGCGCGATGTAACTGCCTCCTGTTCTGAATATCACGTAGTTCATGTCGGTCAGCTCGTAGTAGAGCTTCTTGACGGGGCTGTCTCCCGTGATGAGCAGCGTCGGATCCTCTGTGACAAGATAGTACCCTGAAAAATACTTGTCTCGGAAGTTGACCGTCTCGTTGATTCTGCCGTAAAGCGTCTCGGTCTGCGCCAGTTGGTAGTTCAGCGTTGACGGATTGCGTTGGTAGTACTCTACCGTGTACGGTACAACGTCGTAGGCGTATCGGTAGTAGACGTTGATCGTCCGATCTGCCGTCGCGGTGCCGCTTACCATACCCTGATTGGTATCCACCAGCGTGAACTTGTCGAGCGGTGGCGATGGCCTGAAATATGGCTCGCCGCTCGGTACCTGCACGACGTACGGCTCCGCGAGCATGATGCTCGACCCCTCGAAGTAGTAGTTAATCGTCACGGTACAGATGTCGATGGCAGAGGCGGTGGCAGGTGCAACTGCGAGCAATATTACGCCCGCGAGAAGCAGTGCAATGAGACGTTTGGGTATCTTGCCCGCCCGTGCGCATCTTTCGGATAGTGCATTGAACATTGGCTTCTTCACTCCTTACTGTGTCGTAGTTTGTCTCTCAGGCACACTTAGAGTTTAAGGGGTGAACCACGTTTAATGTCAATAGGGGTTCGAAAATTTCTTAAAATAATAATGTTTATTTTTTGTGAACGCAGAAAACGTGAGAATCGTTCTCATTATTGATAATTGATCGCCTTAAAGTCGGTCGATAGCGCGGATTTTCGGGTCTGAAAAGCACAAAAAAGCTGCCTTAATGTTTAAAGCAGCTTTATGTTAAGGTTATTTTTTTATCATTCGGCGGCTGTCAACCCCCGATATACTCAGCGTATACGCTCAGCGCGGCATCGGCTGATTTGACGTTCTTCACAATCGCGCGCCCGTCGGGGAACAGCGTGAACCCCGCGCCGCCGCCCTCGAACACAAGCATGAACGCGTTGAGCTTGACATTGCCGATCCCGCGCAGTCTCTGCGCGAGCGCGTCCGAATCGACCGCGCCGCGCCCCGCGACCTGATACGCGTCGCGCCCGCACAGGCTCACGGGTACGTCGACAGCCGACGCGTTCAGGTGCGTATAATCCCCGTTGCAGCACGGGCAGTCGGGGTTTTGAGCGACTTCAATCGCGTCGAATACGTTGTTCCAGAGGTCGAAGGTGCGGTATCGGCGATCGAGCGACGGCGAATTGAGCAGTATTTTCAGCGTATCTGCGGCTTGGAGCGACGCGACGACACCCGTGAGCATGTTCAGCACCCCGACCGTCGCACACGACTCTCCCCCGCTCTGCGCGTCGGGGAACAGACACCGAAAACACGCGCCGTCAGGCAAAAACGTCATCACCGCGCCGACGCTACCGAGCGCGCCGCCGTACACCCACGGTTTCGCGAGTTTGCGGCACACATCATTAATAAGGTATCGCGCGGCGGCGTTGTCGGTGCCGTCGATCACCACGTCAACGTCGCGCGTGAGCGTCTCGGCGTTGCGCGCGTTGAAGTCGGAGACGACGGGTTCGAGAATTATCGCGGAGTTGATTTTGCGCAGATGTTCAGCCGCCGCGATGGCTTTCGGTGTGCCGTCCGCCGCGTCCGCCTCGTCGAACAGCATCTGACGCTGCAAATTCGTGAGTTCCACGTAGTCACGGTCGATGAGCCGCAAAAAGCCCACGCCAGCGCGCGCAAGTTCCGACGCGGCGACCGTGCCGAGTGCGCCCATGCCGACGATGGCGACGCGCGATTGAGCGAGTTTGCGCTGTCCGTCCGCGCCGATCTTGTTGAAAACGCTCTGCCGAGCGTACCGTGATAAATCCGTCATATTGCCCCCGATGCAATCGCGTCAATCGCCGTCAGACACGCGTCAATGTCGCTGTCCGTGTTGAACGCGCCGACGCTGAGTCGCAACGTACCGCCAGATTCGAGCGTGCCGAGTGCCGAGTGCGCATCGGGCGCGCAATGCAGTCCCGCGCGCGCCGCGATGTCGAACGAGCCGTCGAGTATCGCCGCCGCGTCTGTCGGCGCGACATTTTCGATGTTCAGCGACACCACGCCGCTGCGGTTCGCGCCCTGTTTCGCGCCGTACACCGTCACGCCGCGTACCTGCGTCAGCCCGTCGATGAGCCGATTCGCGAGTGCTGTCTCGTGCGCGCCGATGTTCTCAACACCGCGCCGCGCGACGTACTCGACACCCGCCGCGAGACTTGCGAGACTCGGGACGTTCATGGTGCCGCTCTCGTATCGGTCGGGCAGTTCGTCGGGTTGCGCGCGCAGTTCGGAGTGACTGCCCGTGCCGCCGTGACGTTGCGGCGCGAGGTCGATACCGTCGCGGATATACAGTCCGCCCGCTCCCTGCAACCCGTACAGCCCCTTGTGCGCGGGGAACGCAAGCAGGTCGACGTTCATCGCGTCAACGTCAATAGCCGCGCTGCCCGCCGACTGCGCCGCGTCCAAGAGAAACAGCACGCTACGCTCGCGGCACAGCGCGCCGAGTTCCGCAATCGGGTTTCGCGCACCCGTGACATTCGAGATGTGCGTCACAGCGAGCATTTTTGTGTTCGGGCGCAATAGTTTGCGCACGTCGTCTGCGCTCACGCCGTCGGACGGTGAGGTCGGCACGCGCTCATACTCCACGCCGAGTTTGCGCATCGCCTCAAGCGGGCGCACGACGGAGTTGTGTTCGAGCGACGATATCAGCACGTGGTTGCCGTCCGACAGCGCGCCTTTTATTGCGAGGTTCAGCGCGTCCGTCGTGTTCAGCGTGAACACGACGCGGCGATAATCGGACACACCGAACAGACGCGCAACCCTATTTCGCGCGTCGTCAACAGCGTTGCTCGCCGCGCGGGACAGACTGTGCGCACCGCGCCCCGCGTTGCCGCCGCCGCGCGCCGCAGTGTCCGCCGCGGCGTAGACCGATTCGGGTTTCGGGTGCGTCGTCGCGGCGTTGTCGAGATATATCATATCAGCCGCCCAGTATCGCGCGCAGAACGTGCAGTTTCGCGCCGTCGGGTACCGCGTAATCCCACTGCGCGCTCTTGCCGTTCAGCAGAAATTGCAGTTGCTTGTCGCGCTCGGGCGGCAGCGTCACGCCGCACACGCGCTCGCACTCGGACACCACGCCGCGCACCGTCGCGCCGTCCGACACGTCGTATTCACCGTTGACCAAACCCTCGGTCAGGTCTTTGCAGACGAATTTTACGTTGACCGTCATCTACTCTCCGTACAGATCCGCGATCACGGGTTCAAGACCGCCGACCTCCTCCAAAAACGCGCGCGGCGGGAACAGCGTCTCCAAATCCCAACCGAGTTCGTTGAAGAAGTTGTCGCCGAGCTGCTCGTTGTCTATCGTCACGCCCGCGAGCGGTCCGTTTTCGAGCGGCGGTTTGCCCACCATGCGGTCGGAGATTGTGAAATCGCTCCGTCTCATGCCCTCGCGCAGGTTGAACGCGTGCCGCATCGTGTACGAGCGCAGTCCGAGACGACGCTCGCCGTCCTCGTCGTAGCCGAAACCTGTCACGGCGTTGATGAGTTGTATGCGAGAACCGGGCGGCAGTCCGAACGTCGAGAGTTGGCAGTATCCGCCCGCGTTGATGATTTCAAGCCCGATCACGTCGGCGACATCGCGCTCGCCCGTGTCCTTGAAGCTGTATTTCTGCTCGGGCGGTTCCGCCCCGTGGTCGAGGAAGCCCAGACCGCCCTTGACGTGCCGCCCCGGTGTCGGGTCGTACTGATACGTACGCGCGAGACCGGGTGCGCGCCGCGCGTCGTGTTGCGGGAACTCGATACCCGACGCGGTGACGAGGTATTCGTACCCGCGATCCCAGTACTCCGCCGCACCACGCGACGCGAGATTCAGCGCGCGACCCATCTCGGTGTCCGCGCGGCAAATCGCCTCGGATATCGCGACGACGGCGTGTCCGTCGCCCCACGTGAGGTCGATGCCGCCCATCTCGTCGAGCGTGAACAGCCCCTCGTTGTAGCACTCCATGAGCCACGCGACCGTCGCGCCGAGCGAGATCGTGTCGTACCCGTACTCGTTGCACAGGAAGTTGCAGTAGTTGACGGACTGAGCGTCGCCCGACAGCACCATACTGCCGAAGTTGCCCTCCGTCTCGTACTCAGGGCGACCCGTGTCCTCGAGCTGCCACGGTCCGTCCTTTATCTCGTAAATCGCGCCGCAGCCGACGGGACACGCGTTGCACGCGAATTTCTTCTTCTTATACAGTTTATCCATCGCCTGCGACGTGACCATCTCGATCTGCTCCTCGGTCAAATCGCCCGACCAACCGCCCCAGTTCTTGATACCCGCGTCGCCGACGAGAATCGAGTCCTCGTAGCCGTTACCCGTGCCGTGCGCACCCATGACGGCGACGACGGCGGCGACGGGACCTTTCTCCCACTCGACGACCGCCTTGTTAAGCGCGACGATGGCGGGTCTGTCGGCGACCTCAATCTTCAAATCACCGCGCACGACGAGTGCTTTGAGCCGCTTGGACCCCATGACCGCACCCGTGCCGCCGCGTCCCGCCGCGCGGTGCGTGTCGTTCATGATACACGCCATATTGGACATGCGCTCGCCGCCCGGTCCGATGAGCGCGATACCGACTTTCGGGTCGCCGAGTTCGGCGCGTATCGCGTTCTCCGTCTCAATCGTCGTCTTGCCCCAGACCGCGCTCGCGTCGCGGAACGACACCTCGCCGTTGTCGATGAACAGGTACACGGGCGTGTCGGAAATGCCCTTGAAGAACACCGCGTCGTAACCCGAGCGGCGCAGTTTGGGACCAAACTCGCCGCCGGAGTTCGCGTCGTTCCACCCGCCCGTGACGGGAGACTTTGACACGACGGTGTACCGCCCGCCCATGAGCGGCCCTGTGCCGTTTGTGGGTCCTGAGACAAAGCCGAGCATACTCTCGGGCGCGAAAACGGGCGTATTCGCGGGCATCTCATCGTACAGAATCTTCGCGCCGAGCGCGGGTCCTCCGATGTAGTTTTTCGCGAGTTCCTCGGTCAGCTCGCGCACCTCGTACGTCTTGTCCGTCAGGTCGACGAACAGCATTTTTCCCGCGTATCCGATCATAACGATAAACCCCTTTGTTGAATTTAATGATTTATCATATTATATAGTGTCTCGTCTGAAAAATCAAGCATTATTATGCCGCGAGACGCGGACGTTTCGCCGCCCGCGTCTCGCGCCTCAAGATTTTCGGAATATGCAGGAGATGATATCTGCGCACCCTCATGCGCCCTTATCGTATGTCGTTCGGCATCGGAGCCGAACTAATTCAGCTTTTTGATGATGATCACGGTGTCTATCAGGCTGAAATCGTCAGTACCCGCTTTGTGCGCTTCGAGTGTCACGATGGAGTTTGCGGTCAACTGCGCAATCGTTTGTGTTGAGAGCGACATGATGTTCGAGTCGTCTTTGTCAACCTGGTGTTCAAAATTTCTGTGCGAACCGAGGATAGTGGTGCTGCCGCCGTCAGTGGTTTCTACAAACTCCAATGAGACATAGTACCCTTGCGTGTTGGGCGTGAGTGCCGTGGCATTGTAGCTGAGTTCGTATATGCCCGCTTCCACGATGCGGAATTCGCCCGTCCCCGTAAAGTATTCGATCGCGCCTCCTGATTCGTAGATGTCTCTGCCCTGGAAAGCGACGGTTTTCAATCCGCCCGCGCCTGTTATCGGCTCGATCACGGTTTGCGCGATGCGCGAGAATTTCAGCGCGTAAGCCGAACCCTCAGGTCCCTGCGGACCAATGGGACCCTGCGCGCCGTTGCTGCCGGGAATACCCTGCGGCCCTACGGGACCCACGGGACCCACGGGACCCGCCATACCCTGCGAACCCTGCGTACCGGGCGGCCCCTGACACCCCGTCTCGCCCTGCGGACCCTGCGGTCCTTGAGGGCCTGCGGGACCCTCGGGACCCGGTGCGCCCTGCGGACCCTGTGGACCTGGATTGCCCATGGGACCCTGCGGACCCACGTCGCCCTGCGCTCCCGTCTTACCGATATCGCCCATCGGACCTATCGGACCGCTCGGACCCACAGGGCCTACGGGTCCCGTGTCGCCCTTTACACCTTGCGATCCTTGGCAACCGTCGTCGCCTTTCGGACCGTAGTTGCCGCGCTCGCCCTGTTTACCCTGCATACCCTGCGGACCCGCGGGGCCTACTGGGCCTCTCGCACCGTCACAACCTGCGGGACCCTGCGGTCCGCGCTCGCCCTGATCGCCCTTTTCACCGCGCTGACCCGCAGGACCTACGGCACCCGCAGGACCCATGACACCGGGTCTGCCCGTGTCGCCTTTCGGTCCTGTGCAACCGTTGCGCCCCGGGTCGCCTTTCGCGCCCTGAGGGCCTCGCGGACCCGCAGGACCCTGCGGCCCTTCGGGTCCCTGAGTGTAGCAGACGTTGCCCGACGAGCAGCTTCCGCACCCTCCCGCGTTGGAATAATCGTCGCAACCGCTGCTGTTGCTGTTTTCATAAATATTCAACGTATCTTCTCTCCGTATATTTATATAGTGTACCGCGCAAACACGCGACTGTCGGAGTTCATCAGATGTTTGGCGGTCACTTCATTCTATAACCCTCGGCGACGCGCGGCGATATACAAACCCGCCGCGCCGTCCGTTATCGGACGATGCGGCGGGTTCGGCAAATATATTACACACATCACAAACAGTCTGTCACTTTATACGACGCGAGCAGGCTGAACAGCAGATTCCCGTCGTCGCAGTCGATGTCGTAGCGCAGTTCCATCTCGCGCCGCCACGCGCTCAACTCCTCGGGCGCAAGCCCTGTCCTGTCGCACGTCAGCGCGTCGTTCCCGCCGCACGTGATATACGCGCGCAGCGTGTCGGCGTTGCGCGTACCGTGCGCCGCGTCGTCCTCCATGATTCGCGCGACGACGGGGTTGCACAGCTCGCGCAGTTGCGCGCTGTCCTTGACGGCGTTGAGATAGCTGTCAACGCGGAACGTGTCGTATTTGAAGATGTGCTGCCCGCTGTTGTGTTCCATGCCGTGATTCAGCGCGTCGAGTGCCTGCGTGTACCGCTCACGGAAGCTCGCCAGTTCCGCAAACGCGCTGCTGATACCCGCAAATACCCGATATCGCGCAAAAAACCCGCTCAGTTCGGTCAAATCGCGATTGATGTTGATCAGATCGTGGTCGGTGCTGATCAGCATCACGATGTTGTTCAGGTGTATGAAGTACCTGTACTCTCTTTGGAGCCGCGAAAACACGTCGCGAAAGTACGCGAGGTGCGACAGCGTGTGTTCATATTCGGACACGTCAGCCACGGCGACGTAGATGTACGGTTTCAACTCCGCGCGCAACGCCGCGATACGCCCGTCCTCGCGCGCGTTCAGCAGATCGTCGATGATCGACTCGCTGAGAACGCGCTCCGTCATGCGGAACTCATCTCGGCGCACGACCTCCGAGATCATCTCGCACGTGAGAGCCATGTTCACGAAGTCCTGCGGCTCAAAGGGTCTGTAACACGCGACGACGACGATACTGCCGAGTTGTACGCCGTCTCGGTCGAAAAATTTGGCGCAGGCGCGGTCATATTTCAGGCTGTCGCACACGAGCAACGCCACCACGTCTGAACCCGCGACCGCCTGAATGAACCCCGCCGTGTTGAAAAAATCCACCGTCTCGTGCGTAAATCTGCCGTTTCCGACAAGCTCGTTACACAGCGGATCGTCCGAGACGGTATTCTCCGTGCGCGCGAGCAGATTGTAGCTCGTGTCAATCATCACGATGGGGTTGCCGAGCAGTTTGTACGCGGTGTTGAGAATACTCTGCGCCGCGTGTTCCGCCTTTGCCGTTGAATCCTGCGTCATTGATGTTCCTCCACCGCTTCGGTGATGTTTTGCGCCGCGTCCCAGTCGACAATCGCGCGCACCATGTTGTAAGCGTACAACACGGTCGCCCTGATCTGTTCGTCCGAGAGCTGACGCGTTCTCACCCGCCGTACGATAAGGCTGAACAGCCCGCCCGCCAGAAAATCGGACAACACCGCGTGGCACACGTCCATTTTACGATTCTCCCGCTCCTTCTCCGTGAGCGGGATATTCGGCGGCAGGTACTCCACGAGCAGCGCGAACAACTCGCGGTCGGCTTCGCCCAACAGATTCGCGCACACCGTCACGTTGTCGCGGAACATACCGCACAGTTCGTGTTCCAACTGCTCCACGGGCATATCGCTGATCCGCTCGGCTAAATCGCGCCGCAGTTCGGACAGCCAGTATTCGAGCAGCGCGTATTTGTCGCTGAAATGCGTATAAAACGCGCTCCGACTCACCATAGCCTCGGCGCATATATCGTAAACGCTGATCTTGCTGAAACTGTATCGACGGAGCAGCGTGTGCAGCGCGTCCGTCAACCCCTTTCGTGTTTTTATGATTCGTAAATCCTCTTTTTTGAAATTGCCCGACATGACGACCTCCTTTCACGCAGTCGCGCGCAATCGCGCACTTGACAATTTCGTTTTATGTACAGGAATATTTTAGCATACTCACTTTCCGCCGTCAAGCTAATTTCACCTGTTAATATAATATTTTACAATCCCGCCCGCCGAAAATACAAATTCACGTAAACATGACAACCGCAAAATAGTATGGACAAACGACGTTGACAGGCTGATATAAGCGCGAATCTTTCGTAGGGGCCGGTCTTGACCGACCCGCCGCTGCATCACGCGGGAAACGGGCGGGTCAAGACCCGCCCCTACGACAACGCGAATCTGTATTTATAGTGTCAGCGTATTTTCAACGTCCCCTCCCCCGCAAAATCCACTATTGCATATTTGCAAAAAACGGTGTATACTTATACAAGCTACGGCGCAGTATCCTCAGTCAGATTCGCCGTCTCTGAAGAAGGGCCTAAAAATCCTTAAAATGGCATACCTGTGAAACCTCTTGTGTTTGCTTCGGACGCCCAGTTTGGGGTGGATGCTGGGGGGAGGTCTGTTTCGGCAGACCTGCGCATAGTCGGGCGATCCCTAATGGCATGGGGACCACGACCCGGCGTGTGTGGAGACCCGCTTTTCGTGCGTGGGCCGCGCTATTCGCGGCGAAGACGTACGGGGTGGGATTGGCGGAATTTTTCCGCCATAGAACCCGCGTTGCGGTGACAAAATCGTCCGCGCGTTATCTGAACGCGCCGAACGAAAGCTGTGCGCGGAGTAGCCTGCCTTGAGTGGCGCGTGCGGATAGGGGAATATACGGCGGCGCGGATGCGTACGGTCTGTGTCTGACGATTGCCCCTTGAAATACGCGCTGCAAAAGAGGATAAAGAGACGGTTGAACTGTATCGGAAAACGACTAGGCTGTCGGGAAACCGGGCGGGCGAGGGATTGCAGTACGGACTAAGTGGTGATCGGGCGACGGTGGCAGTGATGCCTCGGGCGCGGAATTAAAGGGAAACCGCTCCACCGGCAACGGGGAGTTACCGCGCGGGAAATCCTGCCCGACCTAAGCCGTAAGATTTACCTCACCCGCCGCCGCAGTTCAATTAACAGTTAACAGTTAACAATTAACAGTTACGAGGGTTGGACGAGAAACGCGCTTGCGTAGGTTAACGCGTCGTAGGGGCGATTATCAATCGCCCGCCCCGTCCAAACGTCCAAAACGTCCCACACGTCCCACGTCCCACGTCCAACCTTGCCCCCGTTCGCAAAGGGGGTGCCGTCCGCAGACAGCGGGGGTTTGTCCCCGTCCTCGTAAACCCGTCCAAATCCCCGTAACTGTTAACTGTTAATTGTTAACTGTTAACTGACATAAAGGACATTATGAAAAAGCCTAAAAAATCATCATCTGACGACGGACCGCGACGAAGCGAACCCGTGTACCGCTGGATAATCAAGATCACGGTGTTCGCGATACTCGTGTCGACCGTGTTCACGTTCGTGTCGTCGAACGCGCTCGGCAACGCGGGGTACGCGCTCGCGATAGGCGCGCTCGTGCTGTTCATCGCGATAGGCGTCGCGTTCGACATCGTCGGCGTTGCCGTGACGGCGGCGCGCGAGGCACCGTTTCACGCCATGGCGTCGCACCATGAGCGGGGCGCGCGCGAGGTTCTTGCGCTCCTGCGCAACGCGAACAAGGTGTCGAGCGTGTGCAACGACGTGGTCGGCGATATCGCGGGCATTGTGTCGGGTACCACGGCGGCACTCGTCGCGGGGCGCATCGCGGCAGGCGGCGGTGCCTCCGAACTTGCGGCGCAACTGATCGTGTCGGGCGTGGTTACGGGGCTGACGATAGGCGGCAAGGCGATAGGCAAGACGTTCGCCATGTCGTACACGACGGAGATACTGCTGAGGGTCGGCAGATTTATCAGCATTTTTAATAAGCGTTCGGCGAAAAAGCGATAATCGGAGTTTACATGAGTGAACCAAACATCAGAATACTCGATACAATCGCGTCGCCCGACGACTTGCGGCGGCTCGATTTTTCGCAATTAAATATACTCTGCGGCGAACTGCGCGACGAGATCATCACAGCGTGCGCGCACTCGGGCGGACACCTCGCGTCGAACCTCGGCGTCGTCGAGCTGACCGTCGCGTTGCACCGACTGTTCGATTTTTCGAGTGATCGGCTCGTGTTCGACGTGGGTCATCAGTGCTACGCGCACAAGATGCTCACGGGGCGGCGCGGCGAGTTCGATTCACTGCGGAAATTCGGCGGGCTGTCGGGCTTCCCGAAACCGTCCGAGAGCGTGTACGACGCGTTCCCCGTGGGACACGCGTCGACCTCCGTGTCGGCGGCACTCGGGCTTGCGCGCGCGCGCACACTGCTCGGGCAGACGCACAGTGTCGTCGCGCTGCTCGGCGACGGCGCGCTGACGGGCGGATTGGCGTACGAGGGGTTGTGCGACGCGGGCGATTCAGGCGAACCGCTGATCGTCATACTGAACGACAACGGCATGTCGATCACCGAGAACGTCGGCGGCGTAGCGCGGTATCTGCAACGGCGGCGTATGCACCCGAGCTATCTCGAATTTAAGCGGCGGTACCGCAAAGCGTCGACGAAACGGCTGTTGCGCGGGCTGTACAAGCTGACGCACCGCGTCAAGTCGGCGGTCAAACGGCTGCTGCTCGGTATCACGATGTTCGAGGATATGGGTTTTGAGTACATCGGACCCGTGGACGGACACGATCTCGCCGCGATAACCCGCGCGCTCGAATGGGTGAAATCGCTGAACAAACCCGTATTGCTGCACATCTCGACGCACAAGGGACTGGGCTACACGCCCGCCGAGTCCGCACCCGAGCTGTACCACGGCGTGTCGCCGTTCGACGTGTCCGACGGCGTGTGCGACAGCGGCGGCGACACGTTTTCGGGCGTTTTCGGCGACACTCTCACGGAGCTCGCCGAGCGCGAACCGCGTGTCGTCGCGATAACGGCGGCGATGACCTCGGGTACGGGGTTGTCGGGGTTCGCGGAGCGTTTCCGTGAAAGATTTTTCGACGTGGGCATCGCGGAGAGCCACGCGGTGACGCTGTCGGCGGCACTGTCCGTCGGCGGCGCGATACCCGTGTTCGCGGTGTACTCTACGTTTTTCCAGCGCGGCTACGACCAACTGTTGCACGATGTCGCGCTGTCGGGCGCGCACTGCGTGTTCGCGGTAGACCGCGCGGGCTTGGTACCGGGCGACGGCGAGACGCATCAGGGCGTGTACGACGTGGGCTTCCTCGCGTCGGTGCCGAATATGACCGTGTTCGCCCCCGCGAGTTTCGCGGAACTGCGCGACATGCTGCACGCCGCGATTCTCGACTGCGCGGGAGCGGTCGCCGTGCGCTATCCCAAGGGTTCCGAGGGTACATACAGGGACGGCGGCGCGGAGCCGTCGAAGATCATACGCACGGGTCGAGACTTCACGGTCGTCACGTACGGCGCGATGACGAACGTCGCGCTCGACGCGGCGAAACTGCTTGAAACGCAGGGGATTGACATCGAGATCGTCAAACTCGGGCGCGTCTCCCCCATCGATTTCACGGATATTCGGGCGTCGGTCACGAAGAAAACGGGAAAACTGCTCGTCTTGGAGGACAGCGCGGCGGCGGGTTCAGTCGGTGAGCGCATTTTGGCGGAGTTTGGGCGCGAGGGCGTGTCCCCCGCCTCGCCCGCGATACTGCTGAACACGGGTTCACGCGTTCTGCCGTGCGGCACGGTCGCGGAGTTGCGCACGCTGTGCGGACTGGACGCGGAGAGCGTCGCGGCGCGGATTTCGGGGGCGTTGCGTGGCTAAAATCCGTCTCGACGCGCTCGTATTTGAGCGCGGACTCGTGCCGAGCCGCGAGCGAGCAAAGACGACGATCATGTCGGGTCTCGTGTTCGTGAACGGACAGCGCGCGGACAAACCGGGTGCGCAGGTCGCGGCTGACGCAACCGTCGAGTTGCGCGGCGAGGGGCTGAAATACGTCTCGCGCGGCGGCTACAAGCTCGAACGCGCACTCGAACAGTTCGGCATCGACGTGACGAATCGCGTCTGCGCGGACATCGGCGCGAGTACGGGCGGGTTCACGGACTGCCTGTTGCAACGCGGCGCGGCGCGCGTGTTCGCCGTAGATGTCGGGTACGGACAACTCGCGTGGAGTCTGCGCACCGACCCGCGCGTCACGGTGTTGGAGCGCGTCAACGCGCGCGGATTGACGCCCGAGACGCTCGGCGGCACCGTGGATTTCGCGACGGTCGACGTGTCGTTCATCTCGCTGCGGCTGATTCTGCCCGCCGTGCGCACGCTGCTGAACGTCGGCGGCGAGGTCGTGTGTCTCGTGAAACCGCAGTTCGAGGCGGGGCGCGGCAAGGTCGGCAAAAACGGTGTCGTGCGCGATATCGCGACACATATTGAGGTGCTCGAAGCCGCGCTCGAAAACGCGAAACTGTCGGGATTTTCCACACTCGCGATGACGCACTCGCCGATACGCGGACCCGAGGGCAACATTGAGTTTCTGTCGCGTCTGACGCTCGAAAACACCGACACCGCAATCGATTGCGGCGCGGTGGCTCGCGCGGCTCACGCTGAATTTTCAACAACAGAGGTGCGCGATGACTGAGGTGATTCTCTGTCCCAACCCCGCGCGCGATCTCGCGCTCGTAGCGACGGATCGCGCGGCTGAACTGTTGCGGCAAAACGGTTTTTTGCCGCGCATCGCGATGATTTCCGAGTCCCCCGACGCGGAATACCCCGTGCCGTCACTCGACAACGCCGCGCTTGTCGTCGCGTTCGGCGGCGACGGTACGGTGTTGCGCGCCGCGCGGATTATCGTCGACGCCGACGTGCCGCTGATCGGGGTCAACATGGGCGGCAAGGGCTTCTTGGCGGAGCTTGAACCGCACGAACTGGACATGCTCCCCGCCATCGCGGACGGCGCGTTCACGCCCGAACCGCGCCTGATGCTCGACCTCGAACTTCAACGCGACGGCGAGACGCTCATGCGCGATTTCGCGCTCAACGACTGCGTGATCGCGGGTGTCGCGAAGGTGATCAGTCTCGAAATTTACGGCGACGAGCGGCACATCTCCCGCGTCGTCGGCGACGGCGTGGTGATCGCGACACCGACGGGCAGCACCGCGTACTCCCTCGCGGCGGGCGGTCCCGTCGTGGAACCGACGGCGCGCAACATCATCGTCACGCCGATCTGCGCACACGCCCTCGCCGCGAAACCGTATGTGCTGTCGGACGACCGCGTCGTCACCGTCGATATCAGCTCGGAGCGGCGCAATCCCGTGTTCCTGTCGGTCGACGGGCGCGAGCCGTTGGAGGTGCGTCCCGGGGATCGGCTCATCGCGCGGCGATCAGTGAAAAACATGGTTTTCGCGCATATATCCGAGAGAAATTTTTACGGTCGCGTAAGCGAAAAACTCGGTCATCCGCAATAATGTGGGGTTATAATAATGAAAAATGTGCGACATGAAGCTATTTTACGCATTATATCAGAAAAGGACATTGAGACGCAGACCGACCTGCTCGCCGCGCTGAACGACAGCGGATTGACGGTCACGCAGGCGACGGTGTCGCGCGATATCCGCGAGCTGTGCCTGGTCAAGGAGCAGTCGCCGAGCGGCAAATACCGTTACGCCGCAGGGGTTTCGTCCGAGACGCGCGACAATTCGGGAAAACTGCGCACGATATTCCGTGAGTGCGTCGTGTCGTGCGCCGCGGCGCGGAACATTGTCGTGATCAAGACGCTGCCGGGGCTGGCGCAGGCGGCGAGCGCGGCGATCGACGGCATGGGCGTGCGCAACCTCGTCGGCACCGTCGCGGGCGACGACACCGCGTTTCTCGCCATGCGCGACGAGCGCGCCGCCGTGCGTTTCTGCGAGGAAATCGACTCGCTAATAGGGTAAACATGTTAGAAACACTGACAATTACGAACCTCGCGCTGATTGAGCGCGCGGAAATCACGTTCGCGTCGGGGCTGAACGTCCTCACGGGCGAGACGGGCGCGGGAAAGTCCATCGTCGTCGACGCGATATCATGCGTCGCTGGCGCGCGCAGTGACCGCGACCTCGTGCGCACGGGTGCCGAGGCGATGACGGTGACGGCGGAGTTTTCTGACGCTGATGTCGCGGAGTGGCTCGCCGAGAACGATGTTGAACCCGACGACAGCCTGATCATCACGCGCCGCGTCACGCGCGACGGCAAGAGTTCCGCGCGCGTCAACGGTTTTGCGGTGACGACGGCGCAACTGCGCGAACTCGGCTCGCGGCTCATCGACGTTCACGGGCAGAACGACGGGCGGCGGCTCTTGGACGAGAGTGCGCACCTCGGTTCGCTCGACGCGTTCGGCGGCTATGCGGACGCGTTGCGGACGTATGCGGCGGCGTATGCGGCGGTACGCGAGAACGCCCGCGCGCTTGCGAAAATCGTGAGCGACGAGTCGGAGCGCGCGCGCCGAACGGACACGTTGCGCGCGCAGATTGACGAGATCGAATCCGTGAATCCGCGCGTTGGTGAGACGGCTGAACTCGAACAGCGGCGCGCGATTTTGCAGAACGCGGAGAAGCTCTCGGCGGCGTTCGACGGGGCGTACCGCGCGCTGTACGGCGGTTCGGATTCCGACGGCGCGGCGGCGTTGCTGCGCGACGCGGAATCGCATCTGGCGAGTGCCGCCGACTACTCGGACGACTACGCGAAACTGCTCGAACGCGCGCGCGGTCTGCGGTACGAAGCGGACGACCTCGCCGAATCGGTGCGCGACGTGCGGCGTTCGGCGGACTTCTCGCCGACGGCACTCGACGCGGTGTTGGAGCGTCTCGCCGCGTTGTCGCGCCTGTCGCGCAAGTTCGGCGACGAATCGCAGTGCCTTACATATCTCGACACGGCAAAATCGGAGCTTGACACGCTCGAATTTTCCGACGAGCGGCGGCGGCAACTCGAAAAAGAGCGCGACACCCTGCTCGCCGCCGCGATTGACGCCGCGTCCGCGGTTACGCAGCACCGCCGCGACGCCGCCGAACGGTTGCGCGCGCGGATTGAGGACGAACTGCGCGGGCTCGCGATGCCGAACGTGCGTTTCGCCGTCGAGTTTGTGCCTGAGCCCGAACTCACGGCGCACGGTGCGGAGAACGCGCGGTTTTTGATGTCCGCGAACGCGGGCGAGGAACCCGGCAAAGTCGCGAAAATCGCGTCGGGCGGCGAGTTGTCGCGCATCATGCTCGCGCTGAAAAATGTGCTGTCAGAGACCGACCCGACGGACGTTACCGTGTTCGACGAGATCGACGCGGGCGTGTCGGGCATTGCGGCGCAACGCGTCGGCGAGAAGCTCGCGACACTCGCGCGCGCGCATCAGGTGCTGTGCGTGACGCATCTGCCGCAGATCGCGGCGATTGCCGACGCGCACTATGAGATATCCAAAGCGTCGTCGGGCGACGACGGCGACGTGCGCACGTTCACGTCGGTGCGCCGTCTCGACCGCGCGGGTCGGCGGCTCGAACTCGCGCGGCTCACGGGCGGCGACAACGTGACGCAGACAACGCTCGACGCGGCGGAGGAGGCGTTGGTAGCGGCGGAAAAATATCGGCAGTTGACAGTTGACTGTTGACGGTTAGGACGAGGGTTGCGGCGCGTGGAATAGTCGGACGCGGGGACGTAGGGGCGATTACACATCGCCCGCGTCCCCGCGTCTGTATCTGTTATGTGGTGGCTGCGCAAAAAGGTATGTGTTATCTGTGCAAAAAAGGGCGGGTTGACCCCGCCCCTACGAAACGCGTGAATCACAGGCATGACATTGCAAAAACGCAATCGTAGGGGCGGGGTTTACCCGCCCTTTGCGCATAATATTACGCTTCGCCGCGCAATTCACGGGCTTTCGCGAGGTCTGCGTCCGCTTCGTCGTATTTGCCGAGTGCGTGGTAGGCGATGGCGCGATTGGCGTATGTCTCATCAAGTGAGGGGTTTAATTCCAGTGTTTTTGAAAAATCGGCTATGGCATCGTCGTAGTGTTCCAATTTGGTATGATATACACCTCTGCTGTCAAATGCTTCTGCAAAATTCGGATCAAGACTGATCGCTTCATTGATGTCGCGGAACGCTTCGTCCATGCGGTCTAATTTTATGAATAAGAAACCGCGATTGTTGTATGCTATGGCAAGGTCGGGATTCAGGCGAATTGCTTCGGTGAAGTCCGCGATAGCTTCGTCGTAGCGTTCGAGTTTGCCATAAGCAATCCCGCGATTGTTGTATGCGGCGGCATAGTCGGGATCCAATCGAATAGCTTCGGTGATGTCCGCGATAGCTTCGTCGTAGCGTTCGAGTTTGCCATAAGCAATCCCGCGTTTGTTGTATGCGGCGTCATCGGCGGGAGCCAATCGAACAGCTTCGTTGTAGCACTCGATTGCGCGTTCGTATTCATTATTATCATACAGCAAATCACCCTCGTTGAAATAGTCCTCTGCGGTTTTCCCTTCGTCCGGTATTTTAGCGTATTCTTCCTGCAACTCCACTTGTTTGCGCCTGAAATCTCCTACGCGAATCCTTGACAATTCCTCCACCCGCTCGACGACGTTTTTTGCGTCCAACGCCATGCCGAGGATGAACATCGTGTCGTCGAAGCCCTTGATTTTCACGTACTGTCCGTCATACGCGGCGATAATCTCGGCGGCGTTCACGGACGGCGCATCGCTCAAACCGCACCAATACAGAGTGCTGTCCGTCGGGCGAATTTTCGCGTACTCCCTCAAAAAACTCATCACATCGGGGTCGCTGCCGCCGTAGCCGACGAAAACGGGCGTGTATTCGGCGAAAATCGCCGCCAACGCGCTCTGCCATTCGGGGGCGAGCGTCTGTAAATCGTCCGCGTTGCTGATCGGGTGGTTGTACATGTCGCTGTGCAGTTTGACGACGACGGGGTGCTTCGCGTTCACCTCGATGCAGTCGGCTTGCGCGTGGTGGTAGACGACCTGCGCGTGTTTGTTGTGCGAGTAGATGGTGAGCGTTTCCTCGGACAGGTGGTCGAAATTCGTTGTGATGACTATGTTGTTCTTCGTCTCGGTGAGTATGTGCGAGAGATAGATGTAGCCGAGACTTGCGTCCGCGTCTTTCAGTGCTTCTTCAATCGCCTGATACCCCGCCTTGTAGTCGTCGGCAAAGCGCGCGGCGTATATCTCGGCGTACAGTTCGCCCGCGCCGTGACCGCCGAGTTTGGTTGTCAATTTTGTATAGCTGACGTTATCGCTGTATTTCAGCTCTTTCAGCCATTTATCGGCGAGTACGCCGCCGAGCGGAACGCCTGATTCTTTCGACGCACCCGCGCCGAGGAAGAAGCAGTAGCGTTTGCCCTTGCGGTTGTCGTCTCTGATGATGTCCGCGAGTTTGTTGGCGGTCAGCGGCATGGCGGTTATCCCCTCGTATCGTTAATTGCGCATATCATATCATATCACGAATTATGTCGAATTGCAAGACGCGCCGCGCAATATTGCACGGCTACCGCATTTACTTTTTCTGCGTTCCAACTCCCGTCATTGCGAGCGCACGAAGCAATCCAGTCCCCCGTTTACCCGTCCAAACCCTCGTAAAACGCGAGGTTGGACGAGGTTGCGGGGGACTGGATTGCTTCGCGCGGCTCGCAATGACGAGTGAAAAAGTAAATGCGGTAACCGTGCGCAATATTGTCACACAAATGTAACATAAAACGGTTGACAAATCCAATATCTTGTAATATAATACTCAGCAAATGCGATGACCACGGAAAAGTAACCCACAGCGGCGTTTCAGAGAGTCGGCGGACGGATTATCTCGACGATAATTCCGAATGGTGCGAGCCGATACGTGTTGCGGGCGAATACACCGCGCGAGCAGCGGCATGAAAAGTGCCGACGAGTGACGCACGTTACGCGTGTGTGCGCACGTGATAGCGTGCGGCACACGAAAGCGCGCCGCCGTGAGGTTGCGCGGAACTGAGGTGGTACCGCGGCAGACGCCGCCCTCGGGATTCTATGTCCCGAGGCTTTTTTGCATTCGGGCGAATGGTCAAAAGGGGGTTAACCATGGCAGACATCTTACTTGAATCAGCGCGGTCAGACGATGCGGAACCGCTGACGCTTATGATATACGAAAAAAGGGTAAAATCATGAAGCTGGCAACGGCAGTTAACGGTTAACCGTTTCCGAGATTTGACGGTGTTTTGAGGACGGGGGCAAACCCCCGCCGCTTGCGAGCGGCACCCCCTTTTCGAAAGGGGGCAGGGACGATGGACGTGAGACGTGGGACGGGCGATTAGTAATCGCCCCTACGACCCGCTAACCAACGTCCCCGTACCCATCGTCCAACCTTGCCCCCTTTCGCAAAGGGGGTGCCGTCCGCAGACGGCGGGGGTTTGTCCCCCGTTCAGTTCTTCCCCGTCCCCCGCTCTAACATCCAACCTCTAACATCTAACCTCTACTAAAAGGAGCATATTATGCAACTCTTTGACGAACTCACCGCGCGCGGTCTGATCGCGCAGACCACGGACGAAGCGGAGATACGCGAACTCATAGACAACGGCAGGGCGACGTTTTACGTCGGTTTCGACCCGACAGCGGACAGTTTGCACGTCGGTCACTTCATGGCGTTGTCGTTCATGCGGCGGCTGCAACTCGCGGGAAACCGCCCGATCGCGCTCGTCGGCGGCGGCACGGGCATGATCGGAGACCCGTCGGGACGCACGGACATGCGCAAGATGATGACGATTGAGATGATCGACGAGAACTGCGAGCGGTTCAAGGTGCAGATGTCGCGCTTTCTCGACTTTATTGATGGTTCTGAATATACGATCGGTACGCCTAAAAAAAGAGCGAGTTGGACCGCAAAAGCAAAAAGAGCGGTTGATTCCACTATTTTAAATTCCAGCAATTACGATGACTTCGTAAAACACATACGCAAAACTGGGTGGATAGTCGATGGCAATAAGTATAAAAATCCTGACCTCGGACAAAAAAAATCGCATGACATTACAGATAAAACTTGCAGTGTTCCAGGCGAACGCGAATACACAGTTGATGCGATTACTCAACGCATAGAAGCACTACGCGGCGAGGCGATCATGGCGAACAACGCAGACTGGTTGCGCGAGCTGAACTACGTCGAGTTTATCCGCGATATCGGCGCGCACTTCTCGGTGAACCGTATGCTGACCGCCGAGTGTTACAAACAGCGGCTCGAAAAGGGGCTGTCGTTCCTCGAATTTAACTACATGATCATGCAGAGCTACGATTTTTACGAGTTGTACCAGCGTTTCGGGTGCAACATGCAGCTCGGCGGCGACGACCAATGGTCGAACATGCTCGGCGGCACCGAGCTAATACGCCGCAAGCTCGCGAAAGACGCATACGCCATGACATTCACGCTCCTGCCGAGCGCGTCGGGCGCGAAGATGGGCAAGACGGCGGGCGGCGCGGTGTGGCTCGACGCGAACAAGACCAGCCCATACGAACTGTACCAGTACTTCCGCAACGTGGACGACGGCGTTGTCGTCAAATACCTGAAAATGCTGACGTTTTTGCCGCTCGAACAGATCGCGGACATGGAAAAGTGGGAGGGCAGTCAGCTCAACGACGCAAAGGAGACGCTCGCCTACGAATTGACCGCACTCGTACACGGCACGGACGAGGCGGCGCAGGCTCGCGACACCGCGCGCACGCTATTCGCGTCAGGCGGCGCGGCCGATATGCCGACGACGAACCTCGCGCAGTCTGATCTCGTGGACGGCAGCATTGACATACTCGGAATACTGCACAAATCGGGTCTGTGTGCGTCGCGTTCGGACGCGCGCCGAGCCGTCGAACAGGGCGGCATCGAGGTAGACGGCGAGCGCGTAACAGACATCGCAACTGCGTTCGACGCGGACGCGCTGAGCGTCGGCATAGTAGTGCGGCGCGGCAAGAAGAATTACAGGAAAATCACGCTGAGCGCGTAGATTAATAAAGACGGGGGGCAAACCCCCGCCGCTTGCGAGCGGCACCCCCTTTCCGAAAGGGGGCGGGGACGTTGGACGAGAGACGTGGGACGGGCGATTGGTAATCGCCCCAACGACCCGTTAACCAACGTCCACGCAACCCTCGTCCAACCTTGCCCCCTTTCGCAAAGGGGGTGCCGACCGCAGTCGGCGGGGGTTTGTCCCCGTCCCGTATCTGTTATCTGTTATCCGTTTTCTGCTATCTGCCAAATGGAGGTGTGTGTGCCAAAGCAAACAGGTGTAAAACAAATCGTCTCTAACCGCAAGGCTTTTCACGATTATTTCGTGTTGGAGCGGTTCGAGGCGGGCATTGAACTGTTCGGTACGGAGGTCAAGTCCGTGCGCGGCGGCGAGTGCAACCTCAAAGACGCGTTCTGCTTCGTCAAGGACGGTGAGCTGTTCGCGCGCGGTATGCACATCTCGCCGTACGAGCACGGCAACATCTTCAACCGCGATCCGTTGCGCCCCAAGCGGTTGCTCATGCACAAGAGCGAGATTCGCAAGCTCGCGGCGCGCGTCCAGCTCGACGGGCTGACGCTGATACCGCTGTCGCTGTACTTCAAAGATTCGCGCGTCAAGGTCGAACTCGGGCTGTGCAAGGGCAAAAAGCTGTACGACAAGCGCGATTCAGCGGCGGAGCGCGACACGGGACGGGACATTGAACGGACGATGAAGTCAATTAACAGGTAACGGCAATTAACAATTGACAAGTAACAATTAACAATTGCGGGGGTAGGACGAGGGTTGCGCGGCGTTTTCGCACCGCTACACCCGTAGGGGCGACCATTGGTCGCCCGTCCGTCCTTGCGCATTTGCTCTGCGGGCGACCGATGATCGCCCCTACGGCAGGATCGAATCGTCGTAGAATTGTCAGAGCGCACCACATGAGCTTCACATTATTTAATATATTAAGGAGACTATCATGGCAAATCCGATCATCACGATTACAATGGACAAAGGCGGCGTTATCAAGGCTGAACTCTACCCCGATATCGCGCCGAACACGGTGAACAGCTTCATCTCGCTCATCAAAAAGGGCTTCTACGACGGGCTGATCTTCCACCGCGTCATACCGGGCTTCATGATTCAGGGCGGTTGCCCCGACGGCAACGGCACGGGCGGACCGGGGTACCATATCCGCGGTGAGTTCAGCTCGAACGGCTTCAAAAACGCGCTGAGCCACGAAAAAGGCGTGCTCTCCATGGCGCGCGCGTCGTCGAAAAACTCGGCGGGCAGTCAGTTTTTCATCATGCACGATGTGTCGCCGCACCTCGACGGCGACTACGCGGCGTTCGGCAAGGTAACAGAGGGGCTTGACGTCGTGGACGCGATAGCCGAGACGTCAGCCGACCGCAACGACCGCCCGCGCAAGGAGCAGAAGATCAAGAGCATCACGGTCGACACGTTCGGAGTGGACTATCCCGAGCCTGAGAAAGTGTAACCATGAGATACTTCAAGAAGCTCGTCGGGGAATCGGTGTATCTGTCGCCGATAAACCCCGACGACGCGGAGTTGTACACGAAGTGGGTGAACGACGCGGAGATGACGCAGTTTCTGATGATGCACTCCAAGGTGTACGGGCTGGCATCTGAGCGCGAAGCACTCGAACGGCTCGCGGACGGCGGGTACAACCTCGCGATTGTCCGCGCGCAGGACGACGCGCCCATCGGCGGCATAACGCTTAACGGCATTGACTGCGTATATCGCAAAGGCATGCTCGGTATCTACATCGGCGAGACGGAAAACTGCTCGAAAGGCTACGGCGCGGAGGCGATTCGCCTGTTACTCGGCTTCGCGTTCGACACGCTGGGACTGCACAACATCAACCTGCAACTGCACTCGGACAACGCGCGCGCCCTCGCGTGTTACACGAAAGTCGGGTTCCGCGAGTACGGGCGGCGGCACGAGTGCGTGTTCAAGCACGGCAGGTACTTTGACGAGATAGACATGGAGATTCTCGAGGACGATTTCCGCGCGTCGCAGCGGAAGTAGTATTTTCCGCTTGCCACGCGCGGCGTTGTGTGGTATGATGTAACACACAATTCTGATGAAAGGGAGAGAGTTTATTCAACCATGAGAGTAGTCACATTGGTCACGACGATGCACCGTGACAACGTCGCCGAGTGTCTCGCGCTGTACGACGCGATGAATATCCACGGCGACGCGGTGATCAGCAATCAGGGCGCGGTCAACTTCAAAGAGATCGTCGAACACAACGGCAACAAGGTCACGTGCCTGTCGAGTGACAAGCGCGGCGTGTCGCTGAACCGCAACACCGCGATTGCCGCCGCCGACGGCGACGTGTTCGTCATAGCCGACGACGATTTGGTATACCGCGACGACTACGCGAAAATGGTTGTCTCTGTCTATGATGAAAACCCCGATGTCGGTGTCGTCGTGTTCGATGTTCCGAGTACAAATCCCGATCGACCGTCGCCGACACTGGACAGTACGCGGGTGCTGTCGCGCTTTGAAGCGGTGAAATTCAGCGGATTTCAGATCACCTTTCGCGCGGCGACGCTGCCGAAAGCCGTGCGGTTCAACGAGTTTTTCGGACCCGGTGCGAAGTATCTCACGGGTGGAGAGGACGGTCTGTTCCTCGACGACGCATACAGAGCGGGTTTGAAAATCATGTTCGCCACGGTCGAGATAGCCACGGTCACACACGCGGATTCCACGTGGGCGTCGGTCGAGTGGCGCGAACCGTATTTTCTCGGCAAAGGCGCGCTGTTCGCGAGTATCCACCCTCAAAAAGCGCGCGCGTACTCGCTTTACCACGCATTCAGCACATTTTCGCGATACAAGCGCAATCTGTCGTTTTTCAAAGCACTGCGCCTGATGGAACAGGGTCGCAAGCAATACATCGCAGACACAAAGCACTAAAATTCAACGTCCAACGCAACCAATCGTCCAACGTCCTATCGCGTTCCACCCGAAACGAAGCCCGGCCGTCGCAACGACGGGTTCGGTTCGGAAGAGGAGGGGACAATATATCAACGCTGACCGAGTGACACGCGCCGCCGCGAATACCCGCCTTTCAAGGCGGGGCAGCGGCGTAACCTGTCGCAACAAACGCGACGGGAGGGCTTTGCCCGACCGAGCGTATAAATCGGGTCCGTAAGGGTTTCGACGGGGATTCAGAGCAATCGCAAGCGGGCGGATGCGCCTACCATCCATAAAATGGGCATCTTTATAAATTAAAGAACAATAACTACGAACTTCCGGTAGCCGCTTAGGTTACCCGTCCGAGTCGGGTAAGTCCACGCACCGACCGGGCGTGACTTAGTGGAGAACGTGAACGCGCTGAGCTTGGACGCGCGTCATGCACATAAAGCTACCGAGTGCCTGCGCGTGACGGCTTGCATGGCATTAGGGAACCGCCGAAAGGCAAAATAACCGTCTGCGCCCGGAGAAAACGGTTGGGAAGGATTTTCGGACGCGGGTTCAACTCCCGCCGGATCCACCACAACAGCAAAGCCCTGCAATTGCTACGATTGCGGGGCTTTGTTGCGCGCGCAACAGTTCGATTGCGCACACGCCGTCTCGTATGACATTGAAATCAGCAATTCGGGTTCGTGACCTGTCAATCCCGACTGCGCTTCAGATTGCCGATTTCCGCTACACCGCGTAAATTACACTTCACAAACGCCGAAATATGTGGTACAATAGATGTTAGAAATCAGAGGTCAGAAGTCAGAAGCGGAGAACTATACTTATCCACCGCAACAGCTCGGGTCTGATTTCTGACATCTGACCTCTCACATCTGAATTTAGGAGGATCGCATGAAAATCGTATCCCTTAACGGCTCGCCGCGCACGGCGTGGAACACCGCTCAGATGCTCGATTCCGCCGCTGACGGCGCGCGCTCGGTCGGCGCGGAGGTGTCGAGCTACGACCTGTACGCACTCGATTTCAAGGGGTGTTCGTCGTGCTTCGCATGTAAGCGGCTCGGCGGCGCGAGTTACGGCAAATGCGGTATGCGTGACGCACTCACGCCGATTCTCGACGAGCTTTGGCAGTCCGACGGGCTTGTGATCGGTGCGCCCGTGTACTTCGGCGACGTTACCGCTTGCGTGCGCGCGTTTTTGGAGCGTCTGTGGTTCGCGGGGCTGGCGTACAGCCGCGACCGCATGGTGCTGAACCCGAAACGCATACCCGTGCGGATCATACTCACGACGAACGCGCCGCTCCCGAACTTCCACAAGTCGCTGAACGAGTCGACGGTCACGACGATGGAGCGTTTCGTCGGTCCGACCGAGATCATCGAGGCGAACGACACGCTGCAATTCGACGACTACGCGAAGTACGAGACGAGCATGTTCGACGTCGGCGCGAAATTGAAACGCCGCGAGGAACAGTTCCCGAATGACCTCAAAAACGCATTCGAGTTGGGCGTGAAGTTGGCGAACGACAATTGACCATCGAATAACGGGTATGTGTATGGCGGTGCGTTGTAGGGGCGCATTTCCATAGCCCCCGACTCAATTCGAAAACCTACAAGGGCGAATGATAATCGCCCCTACGCCCCCCCCACCAAAGCGGCAAATACCCCGTTTC
>JAISJJ010000004.1 GCA_031261585.1 Oscillospiraceae bacterium | reverse complement strand
GCGTGAGATTCTTCGCTTCGCTCTGAATGACAGAGTTGCGCTCAGCGAGAAAGCAGGGGCGATGTGGACATCGCCCCCTACGAGGACGCGAGACACGCAATTTTTAACTCGTGATTCGCATTGTTAATTGTTAACTGTCATCGTACCCACACCATCAGCACCGCGACGTCGGCGGGCGACACACCTGGGACGCGCGAGCATTGCCCGAGCGTTGCGGGGCGCACGCGCGCGAGCTTTTGCCGCGCTTCGAGCCGCAATCCCGCGATCACGGCGTAGTCGATATCGGGCGGCATCGGGTGCGCTTCGAGCCGACGAAACTCCGCGATTTCCCGTTCGGCGCGCGCGATATAGCCCGCGTACTTGATCTCAATCTCCGCCGCCTCGCGAATCTCGCCGCTGAGCGTCGGCGCGTTCTCGTCAAACTCGTGCAACGCGGCATACGTCACGCTCGGGCGGCGCAACAGCGACGCTATCGGCGCGCCCGTTGTAATCGGCGGTTCGTTCACCGATTCGAGCAGCCGCGCAAGCCTGTCCGACGGCCGAAGATGCGTGTTTTCGAGCCGCTTCACCTCGCGCGTCACCGCGTCGTACTTCTCGGTAACGCGGCTCATGCGCGCGTCAGAGATCAGCCCCGCACGGTGCGCGATGTGCGTCAGACGGCGGTCGGCGTTGTCCTGACGGTGCAGGAGCCGATACTCCGTGCGTGAGGTCATGACGCGGTACGGCTCGTCCGTGCCGCGCGTCACAAGATCGTCGATCAGGCATCCGATATAGCCGTCCGCGCGCGTGATGATCATCGGCTCGCGCCCGAGAATTTTCAGCGCGGCGTTCACACCGGCGACAAGCCCCTGCGCCGCCGCCTCCTCGTAGCCCGACGTGCCGTTGAACTGTCCCGCGCCGTACAACCCCGCGACGCTCTTCGTCTCGAGCGTCGAGTACAGTTCCAGCGGGTCGATGCAGTCATACTCTATGGCGTACGCGGGACGCTGAATCTCCGCGTGTTCCAGCCCCGGCAACGTGCGAAGCATCGCGATTTGCACGTCCTCGGGCATGGACGATGAGAACCCCTGAACGTACAGCTCTTCGGTGTCGTCGCCCATCGGCTCGATAAAAATCTGGTGGCGCGGCTTGTCGGGAAAGCGCACTATCTTGTCCTCGATGCTCGGACAATAGCGCGGTCCGATACCCTCGATAATCCCCGAGTACAGCGGACTGCGGTCGAGATTCTCGCGTATCACGCGGTGCGTCTCGGCATTCGTGTACGTGAGGTAGCACAGCGCGTGGTTGCGCGGCGTGGAGTTTATTTTCGGTTCAAATGCGCAAAATTGTGCGTCATCGTCACCTTTTTGCGGTTCCATGCGAGAAAAATCTACGCTTCGGGCGTTGACGCGCGGCGGCGTTCCCGTCTTGAACCGTCTCATGGGCAGTCCGAGACCGCGCAGACAGTCGCCGAGCGCGTTCGCGGGGAACATGCCGTCGGGTCCCGAACTGCGTGTCACGTCGCCGACAATCGTGCGCCCCGTTAGATACGTACCCGTCGCGATTACTACGGCGCGGCAGCGGTACTCCGCACCTAAAAATGTGCGCACACCGCAGACCGCGCCGTCCTCGACGATTATTTCCGTGATCTCAGCCTGTTTGAGGTCGAGATTTTCCTGCAATTCGAGCGTGTGCTTCATCACGCGGCGGTACTCGTCGCGGTCGCACTGTACGCGCAGCGACCGCACGGCGGGACCCTTTGCGCGGTTTAGCGTGCGGTACTGTATCGCGGCGGCGTCGGCGGCGCACGCCATTTCACCGCCGAGCGCGTCTATCTCGCGCACGAGATGACCCTTGCCCGTGCCGCCTATCGCGGGGTTGCACGGCATGTTGCCCACGGAGTCGAGATTTATCGCGAAACACACGGTGCGCAACCCGAGCCGAGCCGCCGCAAGTGCCGCTTCAATCCCCGCGTGACCCGCACCGATCACTATTACATCATACTCTAACATCAAAAATCCTCATCACCCATATGCCGCACGTTACGTAGGGGGCGATGTCCTCATCGCCCCTCCCAAATAACGCGCACACGCATCGTAGGGGCGGTCATCGGCCGCCCGTGGAGCAAATTCGCAAAGGCAGACGGTACGCCCAATGGGCGTACCCTACGGTATTGTGCGAATTTATGCCGTCACCTAATAGCTCAGTGTCAACTGCCCATTTTCCAACACCGCGTCAACACCTATCGGCAGTATCGCGTGTCTCGTGCCGTGACCGAAGTCGTCCGTGTAGACGACGGGGATATCGTGCGCCGCGCCGAACCGCTCCAAGCGTTGCAGTAGTATATCGGGAACCTCGGCGGCGTAATGCCCGAAGATCAGCCCCGTCACCTGACGCATAAACGCGCTCTGCTCGATTGCCGAGAGGTACGTGTTCACCGCGCCGACGTTGCTGAACCGCTCGTAATCCTCTAAAAACAGCAGATATTTTCGGCTCGTATCGTAGCTGAAATATTCGTTGCTGAGCAGCAGCCCGAAAATGGACGTGTAGCCGCCGATGAGCGTACCCGCGCACGTGCCGCCGCGCAGGACGCGCCACTCGCTGTCACTGACGAAGCGCGACGGCGGGGTATCGTCGATGAAGTGCGCGGAGAATTGCCGCCAGTCGTAGTAGCGTAGGTCGTAAAACTCACCCGCACCCTGCCCGTAGTACGTCACAAGCCCCGTCTGCGCGTGGATCGCGTTCAAAATTGACGTGCCGTCGCTGTAACTCGAAAACAGTTTCGGGTGACGGCGAATGTTCGCGTAGTCGATGAGCGGCAGCAGCTCAATCGCGCCGTCCCCGCCGCCGAACAGCACCATTTTCACGTCGCCGTCCGCGACCATGGCGTTCAGATCGTCGGCGCGCTCCTGCGCACTCGCGATGTAGCCGTCCGTGTCGCGGTACACGTTCGCGCCGAGTTTTACGCTGAACCCGAGCGACTCGATAACCGCGATGTCGCGCGCGTAACGCGCGGGGTCGGCGACGTGGCTGGGGCAGACGATACCGATTGTGTCGCCGCGCCGCAGCTTGTCCGCCGTGATTGTGTTATGGCTCATTTTATCGGCACCTCATTTGAAACATCACGGTATTTACAGAACGGGACGCCGAGGGCGGCGTCCCCTGCTTACCGCGTCAGTCAAAAAACTTCCTGTGAATCGCCTGTACGGCGCGATCCGCGTCCTCGCGCGCGACGAGTACCGAGATTTTGATCTCGCTCGTAGCGATCATGCCGATGTTCACCTTTGCGTCGTACAACGCCTCAAACATAGTCGTCGCAATGCCTGACGCGGACATCATACCCGCACCGACGATGCTCACTTTCGCGATATTGTCGTCGAGGTCGAGCGTGTCAAACCCCAGCGACGACTGAATCGCGTTCAGCGCGTTGACGGCGATATCCGCGTCGTCGCGCGCCACGGTGAAGCTGATGTCCTGCGTGCCGTCGCGCCCGAACGACTGCAAGATGATATCGACGACAATGTGCTCGTTCGACAGCGTGCGGAACACGCGGAACGCGGTTCCCGGCTCGTCGTGCAGTCCGAGCAGCGCGATGCGCGCGACGTTTGTGTCCTTTGCGACACCTGAAATTTTCATATCTTCCACGTTGGTCACCTCTTTAACGATTGTGCCTGGTTTGCGCTCAAAACTGGTCAGAACCTCGATCTCCACGCCGTACCGCTTGCCCATCTGGACGCTGCGGTTGTGCAGCACCTGCGCGCCGAGCGACGCGAGTTCGAGCATCTCGTCGTATGTAATCTCGTCGAGTTTCCGTGCGCCCTCGACCTTGCGCGGGTCTGCGGTGTACACGCCGTCCACGTCGGTGTATATCTGACACTTGTCGGCGCGCAGTACCGCCGCGAGTGCGACCGCCGTCGTGTCCGAGCCGCCGCGTCCGATAGTCGTGATGTCGTCATACTTGTTATAACCCTGAAAACCTGCGACAAGTACGATTCTTTTGCGGTCTAATTCCGAAGAAATGCGGTCGTGGTTGATCTTCTCGATGCGCGCGTTCCCGTAGTCCGTACTCGTGACGACACCCGCTTGAATGCCCGTCAGCGACACGACGGGCAGCCCGATTTTTTCGAGTGCCATCGCCATGAGCGCGACAGACTGCTGTTCGCCCGTCGCGAGCAGCATATCCATCTCGCGGCGCGACGGTCGGTCGTTCAACTCTCGCGCGCGCTCGATGAGATCGTCCGTCATGTCGCCGGGCGCGGACAGTACGACGACGATGGAATGCCCCTCCGAGTAGTCGTCGGCGATGATACCCGCGACGCGGCGTATGCGATCAGCGTTCGCTACGCTGCTGCCGCCGAATTTTTTTACAATAAAAGCCATCTGTGTAATGACCTCCGAATTTCACTTAATCTAACACGCGGAACAGGCTCAGCACCTCGAACCCGCCGAGCGAAACCTCAATCGCCGACTTCGTGGAGCGCGACGCTGTGACGAACCCCGTGACCTCCGTGTCGCCGCCGAGAATCGTCACGTCGGGATACACGCGCTTGACGCTGCCCTCGGGCGACGCAACCCTTGCGTACCAACGGCTTTCGAGTTGCCCTGACGGGAACATCATGCCCTCGTCGCCCTCCTCCCACGAGATGAGCTTGCGCAGACTGTCGTGTTTCGCGGCGTCAATCACGTCCGCGACGACCGCCGACGCTGTGGGCAGTTTACCCGCGCCCGCGCCGTAGAACATCGTCTCGCCTATCGCGTTGCCGCGCACGACGATGGCGTTCATCACGCCCTCGACACTCGCGAGCAGGTGCGATTTCGGCACCAAGTGCGGCGCGACGTACGCCGCGATGCGCCCGTCCTCACGTGACACCGCGCGCCCGAGCAGTTTTATCGCGTAGTTGCCCGCCGTCGCGAACCGCGTGTCGTCGCTCGTGACCTTGCCGATACCGATTGCGGTCACAGCGTCGGGGTTGACGTGCCGCCCGTAGCACAGGTCGGCGAGTATACATATTTTGCGGCACGCGTCGATGCCGTCGATGTCGCTCGTGGGATTCTGCTCCGCGTAGCCGAGCTGTTGCGCCGTTCTCAGCGCGTCGTCAAACGCCGCGCCGTCCCGCACCATCGACGTGAGGATATAGTTCGTCGTGCCGTTCAGTATGCCGTATACCTCTGTTATTCTATTCGCGGCGAGGCACTGCGTGATAGGTCTGAGTATCGGAATCCCGCCGCCGACACTCGCCTCAAACAGGTAGTTCACGCCGCGCTCCTGCGCGATTTGCAGCAGTTCGTACCCGAATTTCGCGACAAGCTCCTTGTTCGACGTGACGACGCTCTTACCCGCCGCGAGTGCGCGCCGCGTGAAGTCCTGCGCCACGCCGACACCGCCTATCGTCTCGACGACGACGCGGATTTCGGGGTCATTCTCGATCACCGCGAAATCGTGGACGATGAACCGCTCGAACGGGTTTCCCGGGAACTCGCGCACGTCGAGAATGTACTTCAACGCGAGATCGCGACCCGCGTTTTTCGCGATACGCGCAGCGTTCTCCGTCAGCACCTCCGCAACGCCCGATCCCACGACCCCGAACCCCAGTATTGCAACACCGTACATATAAATCTGTCCTTTTCGTTATTTACAGGGGCGATGAGGACATCGCCCCCTACAAGGCGGTAACGCGTCGATGCGCGCGTAGGGGACGATGTCCTCATCGTCCCGTTCCACGGTAAAAGCGTTTGCCAAAATGCAACTCGAATATATTCGATAATAATTTAGTATAATATCACAGTACGCACCGATTTTCAAGTGTTATTTACTCGGAAATTGGTGTTTTGGGAGGGTGCCGCGTGGAAACCAAGCGAAACCGCCGCGTTACGGCACTCCTGATCGTCGCCGTGACGCTCGCGGCGGTGTACTTGTTCGTGACGTACGCGTTGCGGTGGCTCGCGCCGTTCATCGCGGCGTTCCTGATATCGCGGCTCGCCGAACCGCTCGTGACGCTGCTGACCGCGAAATTACGATTACGCCGCTCCGTCGCGTCGGCGATCTCTGTCGTACTCGTGTTCGCGCTCGCCGTGACGCTGTTCACTTTGTGCGTCGGGCGCGTGATATACGAGCTGACCGCACTCGCGCGCGATATCCCCGCGCTGTTGACCCGCGCGTCGGTGTCGCTGTCGAACGTCAACAACACCCTGCGCGGTATCATCGCCGACGCGCCGATTGAGATACGCGAATACCTCACGCTCGCGCTCGACGGTCTGGGCGCGCGCTCCGCCGATCTGCTGACGGGGCTGTCGCGCAAGATTCTCACGTTCGTATCGAACACCGCGATAGCGGCTCCGCGCGCTCTCGTGTTCCTGTTCACGTGCGCGGTGGCGACGTTCTTCATCAGCGCGGGTTCGCGCGAGATATCGGCGTTTTTCACGCGTCAGGTGCCGCGAGGACGGCGCGCCGCGTTCACCGAGTTGAAGTCCGACATGCGCGGCGCGCTCGGCAGTTGGGCAAAGGCGCAGCTCATGCTGTCGGTTGTGACGTTTTTGCAACTGTTCGCGCTGTTTTTACTGTTGCGTGTGGAGTTCGCGGTGCTGCTCGCGCTCATCGTCGCGGTCATCGACATGCTGCCCGTGCTCGGCGTGGGAACGGTGCTGATCCCGTGGGCGGGTATCGCGCTGCTCGGCGGCGATCCCACGCGCGCCGTGTGGCTCGTCGTCGGATTCGCGGTCATACTGATCGTGCGCAACGTGCTGGAACCGCGTCTCGTCGGTGCGCAACTCGGATTGCACCCGCTCGCCGCGCTCATGGCGATGTATATCGGCTACTGCACGACGGGCGTTATCGGCATGATTCTGTTCCCCATCGCGCTGATCGTACTGAAAAGACTGAATGAAAAGGGTATTTTACGACTGTGGAAATGATAAAAAACAACGCGGACAAGCCCGTATCGCGCGTAAAATGCGCTGTTGCGGGACTGCTCGCGGGTGCCGCGAACGGACTGTTCGGCGCGGGCGGCGGTATGTTCATCGTGCCGCTGTTCACACGGTGGGTCGGCATCGACACGAAGCGCGCGTGCGCCAGTTCCGTCGCCGCGATCCTGCCGCTGTGCGTCGTGTCGGCGGTGATGTACGTGATCGCGGGCGACCTCGACTTCGGCGCGGCGTTGCCGTATCTCGTCGGCGGCATCGTCGGCGGCGTAGTCGGCGGGCTGCTGTTCAAAAAGGTGCCGCCGAAAGCGTTGAAACGCGTGTTCGCGCTGCTGCTGATCGTCGGCGGACTGAAAACGCTGCTGTCATGAGTGTGTGGGCGTGGATTTTAGCGTGCGCCGCGGGTCTCGCTACGGGCGTCGTCTCGGCGTGGGGCGTGGGCGGCGGTACGCTGCTCGTGCTGTACATGGCGGCGTTCACGAAGCTCGAACAGCAGACGGCGCAGGGCATCAACCTCATCTATTTCATTCCCGTCGCCGTCGCCGCGCTCGTGACGCACATCAAAAACAAGCTCATCGTGTGGCGCGCCGTGATACCCGCGATAATCGCGGGGTTGCCGACCTCAATCGGTCTCGCACTCGTCGCGACGCGTCTCGAATCCGACGTCGTGCGGAAGATTTTCGGCGGTTTCGTACTCGCGGTGGGTCTGTTCGAGCTGTTTTGCAAGAACAAAGAGGAAAAAAGCGACGCAAAAAACAAGGAGTAACTACTATGGAAATGACAAACGCACAATATGGCAAGTACGTCAAGCGCGTCTCACCGAAGTCGCGCGTGGTGATGAACACGCTCCGCGCGTTCGTGTGCGGCGGCGCGATATGCTGCATCGGGCAACTGCTCAACGACCTCATCTCGGCGCGCGGCGCGACCGACACGCAAGCGTCAACGTACACGAGCATCATACTCATATTCATCGGCTCACTGCTGACCGCGCTGCATCTGTACGACAGGCTCGGCAAATTCGCGGGCGGCGGAACGCTCGTACCGATCACGGGGTTCTCGAACTCCGTCACGTCGGCGGCGATCGAGTTCAAGAGCGAGGGCATCGTAACGGGCATGTCGACGAAGATGTTCATCGTAGCGGGACCCGTCCTCGTATTCGGCATACTCGCGAGCGTAGTGTACGGGCTGGTATTGTGGGTGTTCAAGTTGGTGTAGGGCGGGATTGATAATCGCCCCTGCAAATGCACGTGTTTCGGTTTGTGTAGGGGCGACCCTGTCCGTCCTGTTCGGGACTGTGCGGTATCACGGGACGGACAGGGTCGTCCGTCCCTACATCGGTTGCGGCGCATTTATCACGGATAAACGGCGCGCCGAGTCGTCGCGCCCTACGGCGGGTGCGGTCGATATCTCGGGAACGGGACGCCGAGGGCGGCGTCCCCTACGGCGCGTCCCTCGTCCCCACTGTCAACATCAACCTTCAACATATACAGCAAAACCGAGAGACGTACATCTCTCGGTTTTGCCGTATAGCGCGTGTATAACCCGCATCTAATGGAGTATATTACTCACGGTGTCGACCACTTCGCTGCATGTGCGCAGGAATTTCCCTGCGGCTCGGCGTGTGTCGCGCGATTTCGGCATGACGACAAAACCGACCGCCGCACCCGCGACAAGCCCGATGGCGATACCTTTTACAATGCCGCTTGAATTGTGCATGACAAACCTCCTTGTGTAATTTTTGATGTCTGTTATAGTATTTACGTCGCGCCGATGAATATTCACTTGCAATCGGCGCGTTCTTGCGATATAATGGACAACATGGGAAATATTATACTTCACGGCGCGCGCGTCGTCGACCCCGCGTTCGGCACCGACACGGTGCGCGACCTGTACATCGCCGACGGCAAGATTGCCGCATCGCCCGCGCCCGATTCGCGCGTTATCGACGCGCACGGACTCGTTGCAATCCCCGGGCTGGTGGACATGCACGTGCATTTTCGTGACCCCGGGCAGACGCACAAGGAGGACATCATATCGGGTGCCGACGCTGCCGCGGCGGGCGGCGTCACAACCGCCGTCTGCATGCCGAACACGAAACCCGTGATCGACACGCCCGAACTCGTGCAATACGTACTCGACCGTGGGTGCAACTCAAAAATCCGCGTGTTGCCGTATGCCGCCGTCACCGTCGGTCAACTCGGCGAGACGCTCACCGACTTCGCGGCGTTGAAAAACGCGGGTGCGACGGCGTTTTCAGACGACGGCAACCCCGTGATGTCCGCCGCCGTCATGCGCCGAGCGTTGATCACCGCGCGCGAGTGCGACACGTTCGTCGCGACGCACTGCGAGGACGCGTCGCTCGTTCGCAACTTCGCGGTGAACGACGGCGCGGTCTCAAAAGCACTCGGAATACAGGGTCGCCCCGCAATCGCCGAGGAGATTATGATTGCGCGCGACTGTATGCTCGCGCTCGACACGGGCGCACGGCTGCACGTATGCCACGTCTCGACCGCGCGCAGCGTCGAGATCATTCGCCGCGCTAAATCCGTCGGCGCGCGCGTGACGTGTGAGACCGCGCCGCAGTACTTTTCGCTGACCGAGAGCGCGGTGCCGCAACTCGGCTCGCTCGCCCGCGTCAATCCCCCGCTGCGCACACCGACCGACGTTGCGGCGATCATCGAGGGTCTGCGCGACGGCACGATAGACGCGATTGCGACGGATCACGCGCCGCACGCCGATGCCGAAAAAGCGTTGGGATTACTCGACGCACCGAGCGGCATGATTGGGCTTGAAACCTCGCTCGCACTCGCGCTGACGCATCTGTACCACACGGGCGCGATGTCGCTGACCGATATCGTTCGGCGCGTTTCCGCTACACCGAGCGACATTTTGGGGCTTGATCGCGGCACTTTGAGCGTCGGTTCCGCCGCCGATATCGCCATTTTCGACCCCGACGCGGCATGGATCGTCGCGCCGCCGTTTCACTCGCGCGCGTCGAACACGCCGTTCATCGGCGCGGAACTGCGCGGACGCGTGCGGTACACGATCTGCCGCGGCGAATTAGTGTACGATTTGTAATATTCTATCGACAGGAGCAACGACATGTCATTTTCACAACTGCAATCGCGCATCGACGCGCTCGGCTCGCCAATCGTCGTCGGACTTGACCCGACGGAGGCGTTAATTCCCCCGCATCTGTTGCTGTCACATAGTTTTAACGCGGACACCGTCGCGCAATTCTGCTGTGAGATCATCGACGCGGTGAGCGACATCGTCCCCGCCGTGAAACCTCAGAGCGCGTTTTTCGAGCGGCTCGGTATCGACGGCGTGCGCGCATTATATTACATTTCGGAATATGCGCACTCGCGCGGGCTGTACGTGATCCTCGACGCGAAACGCGGCGACATCGGCTCCACCGCACAGGCATACGCCGACGCGTATCTCGGTGCCTACGCGCCGTTTGACGCGCTGACCGTCAACGGATACCTCGGTTCCGACGGCATTTTGCCGTTTTTTACCACCGCGCGCACGTACGGCAAGGGCGTGTTCGTCCTCGTCAAGACCTCGAATCCGTCGTCAGGCGAGTTGCAGGACCTCGATGTCGGCGGTCGCACGGTGTATGAGGCGGTCGCTGATATCATATCCGATATATCGGGCGGCGACACGCTCGGCGCGGTCGTCGGCGCGACGTATCCCGAGACGCTGGAATCGTTGCGCCGCAGGCTCGGAGACGCGATGTTCCTTATCCCCGGTTACGGTGCGCAGGGCGGCGGCGCGGGCGATGTGGCGCGCGGTTTCGACACGTCGGGTCGCTCCGCAATCGTCAATTCGTCGCGCGCGATACTCGGCGCGTGGCAGTCGAGCAACGCGGATTCCCGTGATTTTGCAGCCACTGCGCGTCTCGAAACGCTCCGTATGCGCGACGAACTGCGAAACGCGCTGGGCTTATAAAGTATACATTGCGTATTATATTACAATTTGTACAATCCCTCGACAGCCGCGCCATGCTGTGGCTTGCGTCACGTCGCACGGCGGCACTCGACGGCATCATGCGCGTTGTGGCGCACATCGGCGACTTCGGCGGTCTATGGGTCGCCGCGCTGGTCGTGATGTTTGTGCGTCGTCCGTGGCGCGAATTTGCGGTGCGCTACGGTTGCGGTTTGGGTGTCGCCGCGATCACGGCGAACCTGCTGTTAAAGCTCCCCATCGCGCGTCCGCGCCCGTTTTCCGTTCTGCCGCAACTGATTCCGCTCATCAAACCGCCCACTGATTTCTCGTTTCCTTCGGGTCATACGTCTCTCGCATTCGCCGCGGCGTACGGCTTGGCTCATGCGTTCGGCGCGAAAGTCGGCGTACCCGCGTTCGCTGTCGCATCTGTGATCGCGGTCTCGCGCGTCTACGTCGGCGTACATTTTCCGTCGGATGTGGCGGCGGGTGTGGTTGTCGGACTGCTCTGCGGTGCCGTCGGTTGGGTGCTCGGCGGCGTGTTGATCGACAATGTGATATCACGATTTGTAATATTACGAAATGTATTCTATGGGGTGGCAAAATGACCAATACCGTTCTCATCATCATCGCAATCGCGTTCGTCGTCGTATACTTTGTGATGAACTTGATCCGCAAAAGATACGACTACAAGCAGACCCAACAGTACATCAACCCCAATGAAATCAGCATGTTTGACATGCGTCTGGCTGAATTCACCATTGAGACACCGCGCGACCTTGAAAACGCGATGAACATACTCGCGTGGGTCGACTCTGTTGTGTTGGAGTTTGACGGCATACCGCGCCGCGCCGTTCTGCGCTTCCCCGACGGTGTCGCATACTCGCGTTTGATACACGCTCAGGCATTGGAAAAAGCGGACTTCAAGGTCGACATGCTGCAAAAGATACACGCGGGAGAGGACGCAGACTGGGAGCGCGTCTCCGAGTAATATTACAATTTGTACATACTTTTGTGCAACCTGCACAACAAGGGAGCAACTAATGGAACTGATTGACATTCTCGCAAAGGTTCAAAGCGGCGATCTCGATCCCGCCGCCGCCGCTGAACTCATAAACGCCGCCGCGCCGCCCGCCTATGACGACCTCGGGTACGCCGTCGTCGACCATGACCGCCGCTCGCGCACGGGTGCCGCCGAGGTGATCTACTGCGCGGGAAAAACGCCCGAGCAGATCGTCGGCATCATGCGCAACATGATCTCGCGCGGTACTGATAACATTTTGGCAACTCGCGCATCGCAGGAGACGTTCGATTTTGTGTGCTCGGCGATACCTGATGCGGAATATTTCGCGCCTGCGCGCATCATCGCGCTGACGCGCAAATCCGAGCCGAAACGCGGTCCGCGCGTCCTCGTCGTCTGCGCGGGAACGAGCGATATCCCCGTCGCGGAGGAGGCGCGCGTCACCGCTGACTTCCTCGGCTGCGACGTTCAGGGTATCTACGACGTCGGTGTCGCGGGGTTGCATCGTCTGCTCGCGCGGCTCGGTGACCTGCGCGGTGCGGGCGTAATCATTGTCGTTGCAGGCATGGAGGGCGCGCTCGCGTCTGTCGTCGCGGGTCTCACACCGTGTCCCGTGATCGCGGTACCGACGAGTGTCGGGTACGGCGCGAGTTTCGGCGGTATCGCCGCGCTGCTCGCGATGCTGAACTCGTGCGCGTCGGGTGTCGGTGTCGTGAACATCGACAACGGCTTCGGTGCCGCCATGCTCGCGTCGCACATCGTGAATTTGACCGCTGAGAAATAATACATAACGTATAACAAGAACGCACTGCGGAAAATTTTGCAGTGCGTTCTTGTTATACAACATGTTATATATTATCGACTACCGAAATACTTCTCAACGAAGTCGACGCGCGGTAATTCAAACGTCCTGCCGCGCAAATATTCGAGCGACCCCGCGTCCGTCTTGAACGCGAACGTCAGCTTGTACGAACACAGCAGTTGCCCCTTTTCACCATACTGCCGCCGCACTTTTTCGGAGCCGTACTTGCCGTCGCCGACTATCGGCGTACCGATTTTTGCGAGTTGCGCGCGGATTTGATGCGTCCGCCCCGTCACAAGGCGGCACTCGACGAGCGACAGCCCGCCGCGCGATTCGAGCGTCGTGTACTCCGTGACCGCAAGCGAACTGCCGACCGACTGCCGCTCGGACGCGAACACCTGATTTTTCTGCGCGTCCTTGAACAGCCAATGTTCGAGCCGTCCTGCGGGCGGTCTCGGCACACCGACGACGACGGCGAGGTAGCGTTTGTCGATCTCACGCGCGCGTATTTTTTCGTTGATAATCCTCAGCGTCTCGGCGTTTTTCGCCGCTATGACGATCCCCTGCGTGTTGCGGTCGATGCGGTTGCACAGCGCGGGCGCGAACGCGTTCTCCTCGCGCGGCGACCACTCGCGCCGCCGGTACAGACGCGCCTGAATACGCGCGATCAGCGTCGCGTAGTCGAAGCCGCCGTCCGAGTGGCACAGCACGCCGCTCGGTTTGTTCACGAGCAGTAGATTTTCGTCCTCATACACGATGTCGAGCGCGGGGTCGACGACCGCGAGGTACGCGTTCTCCTCACTCGGCGCGTCGAAAAACTCATCGTTGACGTACATCTGCACAACGTCGCCGCGCACGGTTCGGTAGTCGCGCAACGCCTTGCGCCCGTTGACTTTTATGCGTCCGAGTCGCAAATGTTTCTGCGCGAGCGAACTCGGCAGCACGGGCGCGCACTTCGCCACGAAGCGGTCGAGCCGCTGACCCGCGTCGTTCGCGCCGATTGTAAATTCGCGCATGTGTCACCTCCTTTGCCGAAATTTGCGTGTCTCACATCCTCGTACGGGGCGATGTCCACATCGCCACTCGCTGTTTATTGTCATTCAGAGCGCAGCGAAGAATCTCATGCGCGACTTTCCCGTACCCTGTCATTCTGAGCGAAGCGAAGAATCCCCTTGATTATCGATTCATCTTGCGACTTGCGTCACGGGCTATGCTCAGCGGCTCGTTTCACTACCGCACGTTGGCACGTGTACAGGTCTTGGTTCCCGCTCACGTCTCGCGGTTTGTGTAGGGGCGACCCTGTGTGGTCGCCCTGTCGCGGTGCGAACAACCTCAACGGGCAACCAATGGTCGCCCCTACGGCACTGCCCCGCAACCCACGTCCATATCCGTTAACTGATATCCGTTATCTGTCATGTCGTCGCCCTGTCGCGGTGCGGACAACGGCGGGCGATTAATAATCGCCCCTACATGCGCACCCCGCACTCTCGTCCAAACCTCCGAAATTGTCAATTGTCAATTGTTCATTGTTAATTGCCGTCATTTGCCGCCGCGCGCGACTACCAAATTCTCGCCGAATGGGTTGATCACAAAACCCGCGCCGCTCTCGCGCGACACAATCGCGCAGAGGTCGTCGAATGTCGTGACCACCGTCTGTTCGTCGGGGATATCGCGCCACTTTTTCAGTTCCGCCCAGTCGGAAAAAACGGGCAGAAACCGCACCCCCTCGGCGTTGGTGATGCCGATAAACACGATTTTCGTACCCTCTCCCACCGTGAACGGCTCCCCGCTCTCGGCTTTCGGGCGCGGCGCAACTGTCACAGGCGAGAGGAACCGCGCATTTTTTATCTCTGCATCAACCACCGATCTGCTCTGCGCGCTCGGTTCTCGCTGCATCGCGGCAATTGCGGCTGTCAACGACGGATTCGTGACGGCGGTGTTGGCTTCGCTCATGTACGATCACTCCCACATAGAAATATTTTCTATACTATACCACTTGCGCCGCAATTTTACAAGCGAGATTAATTATTTTTTCAAAACCCCCTTGACAAACTACGTCAGATGTAGTAATATTACCCCGACAGGCATAATACGTCTGTCGGGGTAATCTAATCCGAAAGGGGTGGTGCGTTTTGCTCAGCGGCGACATTATACGCGGCTACTGCGACACGATGATTCTCTTCACGCTGCTGCACGAGGACTCGTACGGGTACGCGATTTCCAAGTCGATTCGCGAGACGACGGGCGGGCAGTACTCGATGAAAGAGACGACGCTGTACTCCGCGATCGCGCGGCTCGAACGCAACGGGTGCATCGCGGCGTACGACGGCAAGACCTCGTTCGGGCGACCGCGCACGTACTACACGCTCACGGACAGCGGGCGCGCGCTCTACCGCGAAAAGCGCGACGAGTGGGCTGTGACCCGCGACGTAATCGGACTGTTTATGGAGGGCGACGAGACATGAACGAGATTCTGCAACACATCAACGCGGTTTTCGCGCACTTTCCCGAGACGCCTGAGACGGCGCGCATGAAGTCGGAGATGCTGTCAAACGCCGAGGAGCGTTTTTGGGAATTGCGCGGGAGCGGGCAGAACCCATGGGGTGCGGCGCAGCAGGTTATCGCGGAGTGCGGCGACGTGAACGAACTCGCCGACGCGCTCGGTTTTCCGCGTCCGCCCGCGAGTACGCGTCCCAATTCGTTCAACCCGATATATTGGAAAGAGCGCGACAATCTGCCGCGCGTCACGTACGAGGACGCGCTGAAATACGTCAAGGACGCGGCGAGCGCGGCGGCGAGTCTCGCTGTCGCTTTCGCATCGCTTTTTGTCGGAGGTATGGCGTTCACCGAGGTGCGGCAGCGTCTGCTCGCAAAGGGCGTTGAACGCGCTGATTTCTGGGGTCTTATCGCGCTGGTGCCGTTTCTGTGCGCGTGCGCGGTGCTGCTCACGCTCACCTACGTGAAACGCCGACCGTACCGCCACATACGGCGCGGCGAGTTCAGGCTCGACGACGAGGCGCGTCTGCCGCTCGAAAACGACCTGCGTTCGATTCGACGCAAGAAAATCGACCTGATTTACGGTATTGTTATGCTCGCCGAAGGTGCCGCCATCTTAATTGGCGGCGTGATCCTGCTGATCAAGGGCAAGGCGGATCAGGACACGGGTATGAGCATGGTAACAGGACTGTTCGTGTGTATCACGGGCGCGGCAAGTCTCAACAGCACGGGCATGAGGGGCAACGCATACAGGCGGCTGCTGAGACGAGCGTCGGGGAATGCGTAGGCGGCGCGGGGGTTCGATTGCGATACGTATAAATATGCGGAACCGTTGGGGTGCCAACGGTTCCGCGGGTTGTATATGTGGGTGTCGAGTTTTATCGGCTTTCTAATGAGACAAGGTAAGCCGTGGCAGTCTTCGATTACTGAGCTTCATAGTATGTCTTGATTTTTTGAGACATCAGCAAGGCGCGGTCTTGCAAAAACTCAAAATAGTTATCGGCAGTCCCTTGCGAAATATCTTCGGGAATGGCATTGTCGCACAGGTTTTTCAGCAGTTCATCCGACGTTTTGATTTCATTTCCAAATGCACCGTCGAATTTCTTGACTTCTGCCATATAAACCTCAGGCGAACGGTCGTTTACCTTGTTGTTGACTTGGTCATGAAGATAGACATAATTTGCAAGTTTATTATATGTCTTTTCCGTGTACCCGCTTTTTTGGAGATAGGCTTTTGGAAAAATGTGATGAACCTGCGCTGTTTTCATGTCTCTAACCATTGTCGTCGTTAAAAAGCTCTGGTCGCCTAAGGATTTTTGCGCCAAAGTATAGAGTATCCAGCAGGAAGCGTTTATGTTTGAATTGTCGAAGCGGCTGGGCAACGTGTCTTTCCAGAAGACTTCTGTGAAATTCTGGCGTTCCAGTGTAGTCACAAGCTCTTCCAGTGATGAGATGGTCTTCATCTTTTGGAAATCTGATGTCCACTGGCTTTCAAAGCTGCCGCTATGCCGCTCCGTGAGCAAACTGATAATAAATAGTCGGCGAATCAGACTTTTCAGCTTTGCATCGTCAACGCCCAGATACTTATTACGCAAATACATGGCATACGCATAGTTAATGGCATTTTGAGAAATCGTTAATCCCGCGTCTTTGAATTGCAAATTGAATAATATGTCCTGCACAAAATGTTGGAAGTTATCCTTTTTTGTGAACTTATCAACGCCGACTTCTAATTTTCGAAATGAATCCTCTGCTATCTCATATTTGTAAGTTCGCGCTTCAAAATCCCGCCCCGAGAGCAACGCTACCAAGTCGACTAATCGTCCACGGTTGAACTCGAGTAGCGAGACAACGCGCAAAACATCACTATACGCCGGTATATAGACCTCATTATCATCATCTGCCACCCATCTGATTTTGTCCAAATAGGGTGAGTGTACAAAAGCGGCATCATTATCCTGAATGTGCGTCAGGTTTTCAGGCGAAGCGGCAAGCCCACAGAAGTAATCAATGTATTTGCGCAAATACATTCCGTATTCATCACCGCTTGTTTTCTCGTAGATAGCGATTTTGCTCATTGTGAAATCAGCCTGAGATAGCTTAACCCCGGCATCGTTTATCCTGATGAATATTTCAGTGACTACGCCAATATCCAGATTTGCATCCAGCGTGATATTGCCGACATCAGCACTTTTTATTCCTTTCAGCTGCTCAAAATGCTCGCTGATTTTGTCTGCTGTTTCATCGTCAATAATGCCATTGAGCGCGAGATAATCATTGATGAATTTCCGCCCCGCGTCCATTGCGTCAGCGATATCTGTAATCCACTCCTTGCCTCTTTCCGTGGATCTATCGCGCACTTTGAATTCCTCGGTAATCGGGTTAAAAGAGATGACAATTCTCTCTTTCTTATAACTGTCGGTTACAATTTCAACCTTGTTCAAAGCCGTAGACAGCGCGGTGATTCGCTGCTGACCATCGATGAGAATAAGCCTGCCGTTTGATGTTTTGCCGTCTTTTATCTTTACATCGGGAGATTTCCACGTGATTATATACCCAACAGGGTAATTGTTGTAGAGCGAATCAACAAGGGCGCGCACCTGTGTGCGTTTCCACACAAAAGGTCTCTGAATCTCAGGGATAGCAATATCCCCAACCTGTGCGGCACTGAGAAGATTTCCTACTTTGATGTTAGTCACGGAATATTTGTCCATTGTCGCCATTGCTTTTTCCTCCAAAGCGTTATTTCAGGTTGTCTCGTCGCGACGTTTAGCACAAAAGCCTTGCTGTTGCAAGGCTTTTCGCTACCGCTCAAACGTATTGAGCGCAATATTGTGGTGACCCGTACGAGAGTCGAACTCGTGATTGCGGCGTGAGAGGCCGCCGTCTTGACCACTTGACCAACGGGCCGACTGATAAAACATCAGAACTCGGGTATTATACCACTCACACGCGCAATTGTCAACTGCAAATTTCACCGCCGCACCCGCACCCGTTCCGCTCTCATATTACGCACAAACGCACCACCCGCAACCCGCGTCAATCCTGCATCTTTGCGTGCTTCCGCAACTCCTCCGCAATCTCCGCGCACCTTTCGTCACCCGCGCCGCACGTCAAAAACTCCGTCGAGCGCGCGTAGTCTCGCCGTGACGAGCGTCAACTCGTCGCTGTCGCGCACGTCCACGGTGAGCGACACCGTGCTGCCCTCGTCCACGTCCTGCCCCGCGATCTGCGACAGATGTACGTGCATCGCGGCGAGCTGGTTGATTATCGGCATCAGCACGCCGTCGCGCAACCGCGAGCGCACGGTCAGCGACGATGAAAATGTCGCAGTCTCCGCGTTCGCCCACTGGACGCCGATGAGCCGCCCGCTCTCCTTGGGATCGGCGGCAAAATTCAGATAATTCTCGCAGTCGCGGCGGTGAACCGACACGCCCGACGCGCGCGTGACGTAGCCCGCGATGTCGTCGCCCGGCACAGGCGTGCAACACTTCGCGAACTTGATGAGACAGTTGCCCAGCCCGTCGACGATCACGCCCGAGGTCTGGTTCTCCCGCTTGCGCGCGGGTTTCAGCTCGGGAATCAGGGGTTCGGTATCGGCGGTTTTCGCACTGCGTATCGCGGGCAGAACGTCGTCGCGAATCTTGTTGACGCTCTTCCGCGCGGACACGCCGCCGTAGCCGATAGCGGCGTACAGGTCGTCGAGCGACGGGAACGCGAGCTTGCGCAGTACGCGTTCGAGCGTCTCACCGCTCGCGATCTCGGCGAGTGAGATGCCCGACTGCCGCAGTTCCGCCTCGAACGCCGACTTGCCGTGCAGGATATTTTCCTCGCGCCGCTCACGTTTGAACCACTGTCGGATTTTGTTGCGCGCCTCGGAACTTTTCACGATGTCGAGCCAGTCGCGCGACGGTCCGTTCGCGGCTTTCGACGTGAGAATACGCACGATGTTGCCGTTTTCGAGCTTTGTCGAGTACGTCGCGATGCGCCCGTTGACTGTCGCGCCGTTCATGCGGTTGCCGACCTCGGAGTGTATCGCGTAGGCGAAGTCTATCGGCGTCGCGCCGCGCGGCAGACTGATAACGTCACCCTGCGGCGTGAACACGAAAATCTCGTCCGCGAACATGTCGGTGCGCAACTGCATGTAAAAATCTTCGGGATCCAAATCCTGCTGCGATTCGAGCAGCCGCCGAATCCACGCGTAACGCTCCTCGTCTCCCGCTCCCTGACCGCCGCTCTTGTATTTCCAGTGCGCCGCGACGCCGTACTCCGCGCTTCGGTGCATCTCCAAGGTGCGAATCTGCACCTCAAACGGTATGCCGTTGCCCGACACGACGGACGTGTGCAGCGACTGGTACCCGTTCGGTTTCGGTATGTTGATGTAGTCCTTGAACGTGTCGGGGATCGGCGTGCAAATCTGATGCACCAACCCCAGCGCGCGGTAACAGTCGGGTATCGTGCCGACGACGATACGCATTGCATACAGGTCGAGTATCTCGGCGAACTGCTTGTTCTGCTCCTTCATCTTGCGGTAAATACTGTAAATATGCTTGACGCGCCCGTAAACCTCACATTCAAGCCCCGATTCCTCCATGTGCGCCCGCACACGCTCGACCATTGAGGTGAGGAACCCCTCGTTTTCGCGGTCACGCTCGGCGACACCCGCGCGAATCCGCTCGTACTCCTCGGGTTCAAGGTACCGCAGCGACAAATCTTCGAGTTCCCACTTGATCTTCTGCATACCGAGACGGTGGGCGATCGGCGCGTAGATGTTCATCGTTTCGAGCGATTTTTCGCGCTGTTTTGCGGGTGTTTGATACTCCATCGTGCGCATATTGTGCAGGCGGTCGGCGATTTTTATCAAAATGACGCGGATATCCCGCGCCATAGCCATGAACATCTTGCGCAGATTCTCCATCTGCGCCTGCTCTTTACTCTCAACCGACAGTTGCGTCAGCTTCGTAACACCGTCCACGATGACGGCGACATCTTCGCCGAACAGTTTCGCGATATCCTCGGTCGTCGCGGACGTGTCCTCCACGCAGTCGTGCAGCATCGCGGCGATCAGCGAGTCGTCGTCAAGCCCCATCTCCGCGACGTTGCGCGCTGTCGCCAGCGGGTGCGTGATATACGGCGACTCGTCCTTGCGCTTCTGCCCCGCGTGACGCTCCCGCGCGAACTCGAACGCCGCGCGCAACCGCTCCACGTCCGTCGCGGGGTTATAAGCGCGCACAGCGTTAACAAGCGCGTCGAACTCATGCTCGCACGTGTCGGGAATATTCGGATTTGGAGTGTAGTCTTGCATCGCTTGGATTACCCTCAATTATTTTGCGTTTTTTTGCGCGCCCCCGCAGCGCACTGTCATTCAGAGCGAAGCGAAGAATCTCACGCGCTAATTCTGTCATTACACGCGCTAAGTGCCGCGCTGCGGCGCGGTTGCGCGTTGCATGTCGTCTGCGGACTCCATCTGAGCCTGCGAAGAATCCCCTTGATATTGATTCGCTTTCATCGTCCTCGTAGGGGCGGGGTCTACCCGCCCTTTTCGATGTTGCGCGCGATTCCATCGCGGGCAATGCTCTGCGTTCCACTCATCTGTCCGCGCTCGCCGCGCGG
>JAISJJ010000090.1 GCA_031261585.1 Oscillospiraceae bacterium | reverse complement strand
GTATGAGCGCGCAGGCGACGGCGAGTTCCTTGCGCACCCTCCAATCGTCCTTGCCGCCCGTGTTCACCGCTCGGTTCACCGCCGAGTGCATGATGTCGCTCGGCAACGACGCGCCGTTTGCGATGCACGGCAGCAACCGTTTGGTGACGCTCTTTTTGATGTTGTCGTCCGCGTGTTCGCCGTACGCTACCTCGATGATATCCGCAGGCGACGGCGCGCCGAAATACGGGCGATTACCGTAATTGTGCAGCCACGACGTATGAAAATGCCACGATTTGATGTTAGCGATCAGTTCTTTCCACGGCATCTCGGTGTAGTAGTAGATTGACAGCCGCCCGCTCGTCGCCGCATCGAATCCGATAATCGCGACGCTTTCCGACCTTTCGAGGTTGTGTCCGTAACCGCTGATCGCCTTATTGAAGCGGCTTGCGAACTCGTCCTCGGTGTCGATGATTTTCGGCGCGTCTTCGTCATCGTCGTCTGCAAAGGACGTGCCGTGCTTGAAACTGTCGTTCAGCGGGGTTTTCATGCCGCCTGTGCCGAACGCGAGGATCGTCTGGTCCCCCTGACGCTCACCTTGTCTCGCAATCAGCCAACGCAATGCGTTGTGAGCTTTCTCCATAACCTCGCCGCTCACGGAAAACGCCTGTTCGGGCTTTGTGAACCGACCACGATATGTATAGTTCGAGCTGTCACTCGCGCTTATCAGCTTGCCGTTGCCGCCGACTTTTGGGTTTTGGTTCGACCGCGCCGGCATTGCGATTTCACCCGTCACGTAGCAGTAGTCGTCCGCCGGCTGCTCCTGCGCGAGATAGTGGTCGATGTGGCTTTGACGCAGACGCTTGTCCTCATAGAGTTTTGGTTTGCCTATGTCGAGAATGTCAAACCGCACAAAACTCTTTTCATTCGACTTGACACCGTACTTCTCAATGTCAGCAGCCAAAGTGCCGCATGTCAAGTAAGTTAAAATCGGTGAAAGCCGCTCTTTCACATATGTGTCCGCGCTGCACCATTCACTCATGTTGGCAATGTAATGCTCGTTCAGGCATTTTACGTTGTCGCACAGCGCGTGCGGTGTCATGACAGCGGTTGTACCCTGCCGCGAATACGATGCGGGTGTCACGGGATAGATCGTGAACGCGTCGTTGTCCTCGCCATCTTTCGGTTTTACGAACGCGACGATACCCGCGAGTCTGCCGTCGGGGTACAATTGCACCTCGATATCCGCGTCCTTTGACAAGTGATACGGCGGGCAGAGCTTCTCCGCGCCGATCTCCCCCTCGCACGCGGTATACACCTCGTACAGTTTCTGCATCCAACTCACAGTACGTCCACCGCCTCATCGTCCACGGAGCGCAGGTTCTGCCCGACGGTGAACACCTTGTACTCTCGTGTGTCCAGTTCACGTCGGATTTTGCATTCACAGGGGCGCACAAATTCCACAACGCCGCGCCGCATTGCGGGTTGCCACAACAGGGTTTCGAGCGTTCCCGCCTTGCTCTCGTCGGGGTACGAGATTGAGTGCAGCATCACGCCGAACGCGAGTTCGTCGAGTGTGTCATATGCCCCGTCGCCGTCGCCGAACGTGTCGGGTTCGACATAGCCCTGACATTCGCGCGTGCCGAGAAAGATATCGCGTCTCCCGCCGCGCTCGATTGAGCGTTTCGCGATGTCCCAGTGCTTGTTCTCGTTGCGGTCGTGTGCCAACTCGGGGCGGTTCTCGTTCCACTCGAAGTGCGCCATGACCTGATAGCGCACGTCGGAAAGATATGTGTAGATCGAGAGGTCGTTGCCGCCGTTCATCTTGATCGGGCGAATGCCCTTGGACTGCGTGCGAATCGGGTTCATTATGCGCATCTTGTCGATGACCCACACGAATGTCGGCTTCCAGTACACACTCTCCAAAATCCCCTTGATAGCCTGATACGTCGGGATTTGATACGTGCATTTCTCACCGCCGACACGCGTTATCGGGTCGCTGAAAAGCGCGTATCTGCCGTGAACTTGGAACTCTACGCTGTTTTTGTGATCCATATATGCTCCTTTCATTGTAGTAAAGTTTCCATCTTCTGCTCGTCCGTCAAAAGCCCGAACTTTTCGTCATAGTACCGCTTTTCCAACGCATACACCCCGCATTCCAACAGTTCAACCGCGCGGTATTTCAGCAGTTGCGCCAAAACTCGCTTATGCACCGACACCGTGTACCGCTGCGCCTTACGCGTTATTGCGTAGACTTGTCGCGACGACAGGTACGGGTTGCGGAGTTCCTCGATGTACTTCACGCCGTCGCCGTACGGGACGATGATCCCCTCGCCGTCGTCGTCGATCACGGAGAACAGCTCGCCCGCGAGATTAAACGACTGCGCCAGCGGATAATTCGGCACACGGTTCTTCTCCGCGTCGTGAGCGGCGGCAGCGTTGCAGGACAAGAGGTCGAGCAGTGTTGTACCGTCGCGGAACAGTTCCGCGTGTTTTCGCTTGGCGACGGGGAAATTCAGCAGCTTTCGGTTGCTCCCGATGTGAATCGCGTAGTACGCATCCATCGCGGACGGGCTGATCAGGTCGCTCTCGTACTTTTCGGGGTTCTGCGCGAACTGATACAGCAGAGCGCGCGCACTATCACGGGCAGACTTCACACTTCGTAGCGGGCTGATGTTCTCGTCCCTGTACTCGACAATGTAGACCTTGCCGCCGTTCGGGTTATCGCCGTTCCGGTTGCACCGTCCCGCCGCCTGTACCGCATTGTCAAGCCCCGCGAGTGAGCGCACGACGGCGTCGAATGAGAAATCAACGCCGGCCTCCACGAGGTTCGTCGCGACGCATATTAACGGCTCGTCCTTTGGGAACGCCTTGATCTCCTCGATAATACGGTGCCGTTGTTCGGGGCAGAGGTTCGTCGTGATGTATATCACGCGCACGGTCGGATTTTCCTCCGAGACTGCCTCCGTTACCGCCGCAGTCACCGTGCCCGCCGCGCCTTTTGTGTTGAGTATCGTCAAAATGTGCTTGTGTTCCGGCAGGAGCGACGTGACGAACGATGTGAGCGCGTCGGTGTCGAGCGGGTAGTTGCCCGTGACATTGTCAATAACGTCTACGCGCTTGAACTGCGCAAAAATGTCCGCGATGTTTGGCGTCAACTGCGCGTTGTCGGCGAGCAGCAGCGGATATGCGATATTGTAAAAATTCGGCTGTGTCGCGGTGCAGAGCAGCACCGTTGCGTTGCACACGTATGCCAAAAAGTTCAGCGTCAGCGTGAGCATATGCGTCATCTCCGTCGGCAGAGACTGCGCCTCGTCGATGATTATCACGGAGTTTGCGAGATTGTGGAACCGCCGCGCACTGCGGTTTTTGCCGAGGAACAGCGTGTTCAGGAACTGCACCATCGTTGTCAGAATAATAGGCGAATCCCAACGCTCTGTGTGCCGCTTGTACGCGCTGACGGTCTCGCCGTCCCCGTCCTCGTACTCGTCGACGATTACGTCGCTGTGGTGTTCGAGGATTGCGTCTCCGCACCGCAATTTGTCGCGTATTTCCGCCGCGTTCTGCTCAAGAATCGTCTTGTACGGCGCGATGTAAAATATGCGGCTTTTGCCGTGTTTCGCCGCGTTGTGCAGCGCGAAACGCATACCGGCGAACGTCTTGCCCGCGCCCGTCGGCACCGACAGTTGAAATACGCCATTCACACTCACCGTCGCGTCGCGGCAAGCGCGTGAGATAGCCGCCCGCGCCTCGTCGATCCTATTCGTCGGCTCAATACCGTCCAAAAACGCGTCCAGCGTGTCGGATAAACCGCCCCACAACTCGGTATTCGGCGGCGGCAATTCAAACGCGGCACCCTCCGTAAACTGCGCGGTATCGTACCTGTCCGCGTCGAGCAGACAACTCAGGAGAAAATGCACGGCAAGCCCGCGCAGGAAATCCTTCGCCGTCTTGCCGTAGAATTTATAATTTTCGTCCGCTCTCGCTTTCTGCTTAATCCGCGCGACGAGCGCGGTGAACACGCCGTTGAGCGCGGCAACCTCTGCGGTCGCGTCGGCGAACAGCGCATCAATTTGCTCGGTGTCGAGTTCGGCGTTGCGCACGGCTTCGGCGTAGTACGTCTCCCGCTCGGGGTTCAGCTTTTGACGAAACGCGTCGTCGCCGTGTGCGCTCACGATGTCGATCAACCCCTGGTGGTGGCTGACGATAACGGCAGAGATGATCTCGCTCGTGAGTGCGGCATCGTCTCCCGTTATCGGCGGGAACCGCTCGGATATGTACCTTGCACCGCAGGCGGCGTGGTTGATTTTGCCGCGTTTCGTCTCGTCGTTTTCCGCGAGATACCGCTTAAACACCTCGGTCGCCTTGCCGATATCGTGCAGCAGCCCTATCAGATATGCCGTGCGCGCCAAACCCAACGCGGCGGCGTAGTATGCGGCGTACCGCGCTGTGTTGGTGCTGTGTTCGGCGAGCGTTTGCGTCCTGTCGGTGTCGTGGTCAATGTGCGCAAGCATATCTGCCATCTGCGACCCCTTTGTACGCTGTTGTATTATGTAGATTTTTGTTGTATGCTTATTTTACCATCTTTTCGGTATGATGTAAAGAAAAATTATCGGCACACCGCAGCATAGTCGGTGATGGATTACTACGCGCCGCGATACAAAAAACGTCGCATACACCCATTTTCACAAAGCCCTTGCAAATTATATACAAATATGGTATAATACTCTCACTTAGCGAGATTCGAGCTTGGTGAGAGTTTATGCCGGAGCTTAGCCGCGTTCAGCGCGGCTTGCTGTGGTTAATATTTTCGCTCATCAAGATTCAAGCCCCATGAGAGTTTACGCAGCAGCGCAGACGCACTTGCTCCACGCATACCCGACCTGCCCGCTGTTGCCGATATCCCCTGTGTAAGGTGTGGCGCGCTGTTAGCCGCCGTGCTGAATAATACAATAAATTACAATATGGAGGAGTTCAGATGTCAGACAAGAAGAAACTCACAACCGCGGCGGGTGCTCCCGTGGCGGACAACACAAACTCCATAACGGCGGGCGAGCGCGGACCCATGGCACTCAACAACCCGTGGTTCTTGGAAAAGCTGGCGCATTTCGACCGCGAGGTGATCCCCGAGCGCAGGATGCACGCGAAAGGCTCGGGCGCGTTCGGTAATTTTACCGTGACGCAGGACATAACCGAGTACACAAAGGCAAAACTCTTCTCGGAGATCGGGAAAAAGACCGACGTGTTCGTGCGCTTTTCCACCGTGGCGGGTGAGCGCGGCGCGGCGGACGCGGAGCGCGACATTCGCGGTTTCGCCTGCAAATTCTACACCGAAGAGGGCAACTGGGATCTCGTCGGCAACAACACGCCCGTGTTCTTCCTGCGCGACGGGCTGCGTTTTCCCGACCTGAACCACGCGGTCAAGCGCGACCCGAAAACGAACATGCGCAGCGCGCAGAACAACTGGGATTTTTGGAGCATGCTGCCCGAGGCACTGCATCAGGTGACGATCACGATGTCCGACCGCGGCATACCCGCGAGCTACCGCCACATGCACTGCTACGGCGAGCACACCTACGCGTTGATCAGCGCGAAAAATGAGCGCGTCTGGGTCAAGTACCATTTCCGCACACAGCAGGGCATCAAGAACCTGACCGACGCGGAGGCGACGGAGATCATCGGGCGCGACCGTGAGAGCCACCAGCGCGACCTGTTCGAGTCGATCGAGCGCGGCGACTTCCCGCGCTGGACGGTGTCGATTCAGATTATGACGGAGGAGCAGGCGAAGAACCACCACGAGAACCCGTTCGACGTGACGAAAACGTGGAGCCAAAAGACGTTCCCGCTGCACGAGGTCGGCGTTTTGGAGCTGAACCGCAACCCCGAGAACTACTTTGCCGACGTGGAGCAGGCGGCGTTCACACCCGCGAACATCGTCCCCGGTCTCGGTCTGTCGCCCGATAAGCTGTTGCAGGCGCGACTGTTCGTCTACGGCGATGCGCACCGTTACCGTCTCGGCGTGAATCACCACTCGATCCCCGTGAACAAGCCGCACAACGAGGTTCACGCGTACCACCGCGACGGTCAGATGCGCGTGGACGGCAACTACGGCGCGACGATAGGCTATCAGCCGAACAGCTTCAACGAGTGGGCGGATCAGAAGGACCTCGCGGAGCCGCCGCTCGAAATTCAGGGTCTGATGATGTCCTACGAGCCGAAGGACGACGCGACGGACGACTGCTACAAACAGCCCGGCGACCTGTACCGCCTGATGACGGAACCGCAAAAACAGGTGCTGATCGAGAACACAGCGAACAATTTCGCCCCCGTGACGCAGAATATCAAGCTCCGCCACGCGGCGCACTGCTACCTCGCGGACAAGGACTACGGCACGCGTCTCGCGGCGGCGGCGCAGCTCGATTTGGGCGAGGTTACGCGCCTTGCGGGGCTGAGCCACGACGAACTCATGGCGGCGACGACGGTGAAATGAAGAAAATCCTGCTGCTTATAGCGGGTTTCCTGTTGCTGGCGGTCGGCGGAATCGGCATATTTTTGCCGATTCTGCCGACTACGCCGTTCGTGATGCTCGCGGCGGGCTGTTTCGGCGCGTCCAGCCCGAAACTCGCAGAAAAACTTGAAAACACGAAGATTTTCGGCGAATACGTGCGCAATTACCGCAACAAGACGGGCATATCGAACAAATCGCGTTATACGGGCATCGTGTGCCTGTGGGCGGTGCTGATCATCTCGGGCGCGGTAGTGCGCCGCCCGAAGATGCTCATCGTACTCGCCGTCGTTGGCGTCGCGGTCACGATTCACATTCTGCTGCTGAGAAAAAGCGAGCCGAAGGACTGAGGACGGCGCACATAATATAAACTATAAAAACACAGACGATACAAGGCGGTGGGAATATGAAAAACATCACGTGGCTTGTCGGCAACGGTTTCGATCTCGGACTGGGGTTGAAAACGCGTTACAGCGACTTCTTAGAGTGGTACGTCAAACCCGTAGACGGTGACGACGCAAATATCCGAGACTTTAAGAATAAATTGAGCGATAAGAAAGAAAATCGGCTCGCATGGTCAGACTTTGAAAAGTGGCTCGGGGAGCACGCGGCGGCGTTCAAGTGGGAATGGCATCCATGGCAAATATTTTTATATGGATTGCTTGGGGTTGTATTTGTGCTTGCGATTGTGTTGCTTGTTGTCGCTATAATTTCTTCTTACCCTGATTCCCACGGTTTTTCGTGGCATCTCATTAAAGCACTTCCTTATACGGCTATCGGGTTCCCCGTCGGCGCGGGAACGGCAGCGTTAGCTACTACGACAAAACCGAAATTCTCGACGGGGGACTACAGCAAGCGCATTTCCGACGCACACAATAAACTCACGCTTTACTTGCGCCAACATGTGGCTGACCGGCGACCGGGTTCCGTTGACGAGGAAGATTTCATCAACAAAATCGCGAATATTCGGCAACATCTGAAAGATAACAGATCCAAAACAATCTTTAACAAGCATGGTGAGTTGGGAACTATCTCGCTGCCTGTAATCTTATTCAACTACACCACCGCGTTTGAACGGTGCGTCGGGTCGAAATTTGACGGCATAATCAACCATATTCACGGCGATATAGATCGCGGCGTGATCTTGGGTGTTGATAACGCCGGGCAGATAGCCAATCGCCGGCTGCGCCGTTCCGAAAGTACGCTTGAAACCCTATTAAAGCCCACGATCATCGACGAAAAAAGCCGTGTGCGGGGAGATACAGCCGGCGAAGATGCGCGCAACACGATTCGGCGGAGCAATATCATCTGCGTTTACGGCATGTCGCTCGGCGAGACCGATCGAACATGGTGGCGGGAGATACGCGGGTGGTTGGAGGGAAACCCGGCTAATCTGCTGATCATCTTTCGTTATTTGGACGAGCGTGAGCGCAGCGCAAATCCCGACAGCGACGAGCGTCGCGCGATAAAACAGGAGTTAATGAAATTCAAGACCGTCTCTGCCGCCGATATCCGGAGCGGTACGGGCGGCGTACATAAACCACCGGTCGGCGACAATCAGGTCATTGTTGTTCCGCACTACGGGCTTTTGGTACCCAAAGTAAAAGCGGATAAGGAACCCGCGCGGCGTTAAGCGGCGTTGTGTCTTTGATGCGCCGTTTTGCGCGGTTCGCCTGTTCCGGCTCGCCGCGCAAACGGCGCAAAATCTCAAAATTAGCTATTGACAATCCTCGCGCGTTGTGATATCATTATCTCCGCTCCAACATTCCTCCTTAGCTCAGTTGGTAGAGCATGCGGCTGTTAACCGCAGGGTCGTTGGTTCGAGCCCAACAGGGGGAGCCATGAGAAAAGCCCGTTTTTACGGGCTTTTCCGCGTATTTGCACATAAATGCTCACGCGCACAAAAAAAGTCGGGGTCACACGTATGAGACAACACATCGCGCTGCTGCTCGCACTCGTCATACTGCTCGGTGCGCCTATCGGGTGCGGCATATCTGATAAACGGACTATTCCCGTAATATCGCCGTCGCCGACCGCGCAATCAGCGTCGCCCGAGCCGACGATTGAGCCGACGGTTGCGCCGAGTGTTGAACCGAGCGCGGAACCGTCGCCGTCGCCCGAATCATCGCCCGAACAATCCGTTGAACCCTCACCCGAACCGAGCGACGAACCGACGATTGCGCCGAGCGCGGAACCGCCCGACGAACCGTACACCGAGCCGACTGCCGCGACATCGCCCGAGCCGTCGCCGACCGAGATACCCGAGACCACGCCCATCGCCTACGTGGTCTACATCACTGACAGCGGCACGAAGTACCACCGCGACGGCTGCCGATACCTCAGCAAGAGCAAGCGCGGCGTGACGCTCGAGTGGGCGCAATCGCACGGATACGAGGCGTGCAAGGTCTGCAAACCGTAGGATTATCGTGAAAACCGCATAACGAAAGCCCGAAATCGGACGAATCATCGCTCCGTTTTCGGGCTTTGTTGCGGTCGTATGCTTTCGGGTTCACGGCGCGGCGCGTCACGGGATTGAGCGCGCCCCAGTCGCGGCGGCGTTCGCGGTTCAGCTCGCGCTGACGGCGTTTCGACAGCTTGTCGAACGGGATAAATTTGTCCATGGGCAGCTCCTTTCGGGATTGGGTGGGTGTATTGTATCATATTTTGTGCGGGTTGTAAACAGTCGTGTTGCGCCCGTCGACGCCCGTCGCGCGCTGTGCAGTGCTCAAACATTCCGGAATTAGGCGTTTTTCGACGGTTATAGCCACGGCTACCGCATTTACTTTATTTCACCCGCAGTCGATGACAAAACCACACAAATAAGCTATAATATACGCATGAATAACAACATGAAAAAGCTGGTGAAATCAGCGGAATCTGTGCCGGACGTGCGTCGAACGTGGGGTCACTTGCTGCATAA
>JAISJJ010000009.1 GCA_031261585.1 Oscillospiraceae bacterium | reverse complement strand
CAGCATTACCGACAGCAAGCCCTTTGCCCGCAGGGACAGGTTTTTGTCCTGTAAATGATAGGTTGAAATAGTCATGTTCATGCTCCTTTCGCCGCGTTGCGGCTTTGTGATTTTTGTTTACGCTATCACTACGCCGACAAAGAGCCAAAAGGCAAAAACTAAAAGAAGATTTTTGGTTTTAAGCGTTAAGAGTAAAAAACAAGACGGATACCCGGAGGTACCCGTCTGCTCTGCAAACCCGTCTGGTGTCTGTTGTTTTTTGTTGGTGTTCTCGTTGGTTCCTTATGGAGCCTGTGCAAAAAGTCAAGGCATGAAACAACTCATGGCGGGCGGCGGCGTCGCGCTCGTCGGTTTCGTGCTGATTCCGCTCCTGTCGGGGCTGTTCGGCTGATGTTCGGACTATTCGACAAAATCTCCAACTGGTTCAGAGGACTGCTGCTTGAAGGGATTTTAAGTAACTTCACGGGAATGTTCGAGGAGGTCAACTCAAAGGTCAGGGAGATTGCGGAGCAAGTCGGGCAGACGCCGCAGGGGTGGAACGGCAGCATATTCTCGCTCATCCGCACCCTGTCCGAAACCGTAATCATTCCTGTCGCAGGGATGATATTGACATTTGTCTTGTGTTACGAACTCATCACAATGGTGATTGAGAAAAACAACATGGCGGACTTCGATACATTCATCATTTACAAGTGGATATTCAAGACGTTCGTCGCCGTGTTTATCCTCACGCACACATTTGACATCGTGATGGGCGTGTTCTCACTCGCACAGCACGTCGTAAACGGCAGCGCGGGCATCATCGGGAGCAGACTTGACATGAGTCTCGCTCTCGACCAGTTGCAGTTGCAGCTTGTTGTCATGGGTACGGGCGAGCTGATCGGGTTGTTCCTTGAAAGCATGATACTCTCGCTTGCCATGAAAGCCATATCGCTGTGTGTGTTCATCGTCATCTACGGGCGCATGATTGAGATATATCTTACCTGCTCAATCGCTCCGATACCTTTCAGCACGATGGTGAACCGTGAGTGGGGGCATATAGGGAACAGCTATCTCAAAAGTCTGTTCGCGCTCGCGTTTCAGGGCTTTCTCATCATGGTATGTGTCGCGATTTACGCAATACTGCTGCAAACCATAACAGCGGCAGGCAACATTCACGCCGCAATATGGGGTTGTGCGGGTTATACCGTGCTACTCTGCTTCACGCTGTTCAAGACGGGCAGTCTGAGCAAATCCATATTCGGCGCACATTAAGGAGGGGGTAATATTTGAGTGATTCAGAACGAATCGGACAGGTGTCCGATGAACCCATACTGTCTGTACACGTCCATTTTCGCGGCGGCAATACGGGCAGAATAGACGCGGGCAGGCTTGAACTGCCTGCTACGATTGACGCGTTTCGGGAATTTCTCGAACGCGCAGGTGTTGCCGAGATCAAGGACGGCAATTATCGGCTGAGCGAATACCGCAGTCAATGCCCTGAAGTGAGCGAATTTCTCGGCGCGCATGAGAGTTTCGACGAACTCAATATGCTCGCGTCGCTCATGGGCGACCTGTCGCCGACCGAGAGTGTCAAGTTGCGGGCAATACTGCAATCCGGGCTTCACGCCCCCGAAGAAGGCGCGGGAAACGTCATAAATCTGCTTTATGAGAGCAATTTCGAGGACGCGTTTATTGTCTGCGAGGTGTTTAACGACGATGAACTGGGTAAATACGTTCTCAATGCGGAACATGATGACAGCTACGACCGCGTGGACTTTGCGGCATACGGCGAGCGCGTCCGAGTTAATAACGGCGGTGTGTTCACCGATTTTGGTTATGTCAGCGGCGGTGACGATGATGTCGTTGACATCTACACCGGCATTGTACCCAAGGAATACCTTATAACACACACGCCCGCACCGCGCCGTGAGCGCGAGGGCATCAAGACGCAGGCAATAAACGGCGACATCAGCATCGGCGATTTCGTCGCTGTCGTTCCGTATACGGAATACGGCGGGTATATCGGAACGGTAATATACATCGAAAAACTCGGCACATCCGAACACGACACAGACAATCCCACCGATGATGTTCACATCAACATCATCGGTGCGGGATACTCGGAGCGGCAACTGCGGGAACTCGCGCAGTCGCTCGGATACGGGTACGCCGAGGACACACCCTATGGGAATCTCCCGATTGACGACATAATCATGTCGCCCGACGAACTCGTCCGCATCACGGAACTTGACCCCGACGCCTACAAAAAGCTCGTCAGCAGCGTTGCGGAAACAGGGGTATACTGCGAACAGGTTCTGACTGACATACAAAACCAAAAGACCGCCGAACTCGTCGGGCGCGTTGACGAAAACTTCGCAAACTACAACAAATCCCTGCTGAGTTTCGGGAAAGCCGAACTCATTGAAATGGCGGGCAAAATCTCCGCAACCTCTGACGCTCACTCGTTCATGACAGTCTATCACGGCTTTGACGACGAGGAATTGGCTTTCTATCTGCAATTTCAGAATCCGCTTGAAATCGTCGCCGACGCGTGGCGAGAGCGCACTATCGACCTCAGCGATATGACGTTCGCAATGAACGACATCTTCGGGCGGCGCGGGGAGTTGCAAGATATGTACCCGCTGATGAGTGAGACTGCGGTGTCAACAGACGGCAAAACGCCGAACATCACGGACACGGATCACCGTGTCAAATCCGAATCGAAATACGCAGACACAGACCCTGCGTCAAAGCGTTCTATGAGTGAGCGTATCGCGGAGGCGACCGAAAAGGTCAATGCGCAGGAACCCAAACCCGAACCTGTAAATAAAAATGAAAAGGAGTATGAATAATGGACAACGTAAATTTCGACGTGCGCACATACCCGATTGACGAGCCGCAGGGCAATACTCGCGCGTTTGCAAGCGTCGGCATCAGCGTCGATGATGAGGATTTAGTCGCGATACGTGGCATTCGTGTTATTGACGGTGAGCGCGGCTTGTTCGTCTCGATGCCGCAGACGCAGGACAAAGAGGGAAAATTTCACGACACCGCGTTTCCGCTCACGGGCGACCTGCGCCGTGAGATGAACCGCGCTGTCCTCGACGCCTATGCCGCCGCGCTCGAAGATAGGATTCCGAGCATCGAAGACAGGCTGACTGACGGCAGCGAAAGAGCCGCTGAATACAGCAATGTAACGCGTGAACCCGCCGCAAAGAGCGCGCCGATTATAGGGGAATGATGTAATGGCGTTTGTTAACGTACCGAAAGACCTGACAAAGGTCAAGACGAAGGTCGCGTTGAATCTCACGAAACGGCAACTCATCTGTTTCGGCTCAGCGGCGGTCGTCGGTGTACCGACATACTTATTCACACGCGGGGCAATCGGGAACAGTGTGGCGGTAATCATCATGATTGTGCTGATGCTGCCGATGTTCTTTCTCGCGATGTACGAGAAGGACGGACAACCCGCAGAGAAGATACTGCGCAACTATGTCCGCGTTCGGTTTTTCTATCCCGGCAAGCGTCCGTACAGGACGGAAAACCTGTATAAACTCATAGAAAGCGAGGGCAAAGCCGTTGCACCCCACAACAAAAAAGCAACAACAGCGTCTGTCAACAAACGTACGGCAGGCAAAGAAAAATAAAGCGGATTTGAAGTCCGCACCGAAGAACAGAAAGTCGCGCGCGATGCTGCCCCGTAATACGGGCGGCATCTCCGCGTCTGTGAAAACGAAGTTTTTCGGACGCGCCGACGCGCCGCGCACAGCGCAGCAGTCGATACCCTATCGACAGATGTACCGCGACGGTATCTGCCGTGTCAACGACAGATTTTACACGAAAACCATCGTATTCAGCGACATCAACTATCATCTCGCGCAAAATGAGGATAAGACGCAGATTTTCGAGAACTACTGCGATTTCCTCAACTATTTCGATTCGTCGGTAACGGTCGAGCTGTCGTTCGTGAATCAGTACGGGAGCGCGGAGGAATTTCGGCAGTCGATAGACATACCCGAGACGGGCGACGCTTTTGACGATATTCGCCGCGAGTACGGGGATATGCTGAAAAGTCAGCTTGCAAAGGGCAACAACGGCTTGACAAAGGCGAAATACGTCACGTTCGGGATTCAAGCAGATAACCTCAAAGCGGCAAAGCTCCGCATCGAGCGCGTGGAAGCTGATGTCTTGAATAATTTCAAGGTGCTCGGCGTCTCGGCACGTTCGCTGACGGGCTCGGAGCGTCTTGAAGTCCTGCATAATCAGCTTCAACCTGACGGAGCGGATAAATTCCGTCTCGACTGGAAAGACCTCGCGAAATCCGGCTTGAATACAAAAGACCATATCGCGCCGACGAGCTTTGACTTCCGCGACGGTAAGACGTTCAGAATGGGCGACCACTACGGCGCGGTGTCGTATATGCAAATCCTCGCGCCCGAACTCACAGACCGTATGCTCGCGGATTTTCTCGACCTCGACACCGCAATAACGGTGACGCTCCACATCAAGGCGATTGACCAAGCGGAGGCTATCAAGACGATCAAGCGCAAGCTGTCAGACCTCGATGCGATGAAGATTCAGGAGCAGAAAAAAGCCGTGCGCTCAGGGTACGATATGGACATCATACCGACCGACCTCGCGACTTACGGTAACGAGGCGAAAACGCTGCTCGAAGATTTGCAGTCGCGCAACGAGCGTATGTTCCTTGTGACTATTCTCGTATTGAACACCGCGAAGAAAAAGCAGAAACTCGAAAACGACATCTTCGCGGCGGCAGGCGTGGCGCAAAAATATAACTGCGCACTCAAACGTCTGGATTTTCAGCAGGAGCAGGGCTTGATGAGCAGTCTGACGATAGGCTTGAATCAGATTGAGATACAGCGCGGACTCACCACGTCGAGCGTCGCAATCTATATTCCGTTTACAACGTGCGAGTTGTTTCAGCGCGGAGAGGCGATGTACTACGGGCTGAACGCGCTGTCGAACAACCTCATCATGGCTAACCGCAAGGAACTCAAAAACCCGAACGGGTTGTTTCTCGGCACTCCCGGCTCGGGCAAATCATTTTCGGCGAAACGCGAGATTGTGAACGTGTTCTTGCAGACGGAGGACGACATCATCATCTCAGACCCCGAGGCGGAGTATTTTCCGCTTGTGAACAGACTCGGCGGACAAGTTATAAAGCTGTCGCCCGTGTCCTCGCAATATATAAATCCGATGGACATCAACACGAATTACAGCGAGGACGACGATCCGCTGACGCTCAAAAGCGACTTCATACTGTCGCTGTGTGAGCTTATTATAGGCGGCAAATCGGGGCTTGAACCCGTGGAGAAAACAATCATCGACCGCTGTGTTCGGCTTGTCTACCGCGACTATCTCACAAATCCGTCGCCGGATACGATGCCCATTCTGCAAGACCTCTACAACCTGCTCCGCAAGCAGAGTGAGACGGAGGCGCAGCATATAGCGACCGCGCTCGAAATCTACGTCACGGGTTCACTCAACGTGTTCAATCACCGCACGAACGTGGACATTAAGAGCCGACTCGTGTGTTACGACATCAAGGAACTCGGCAAGCAACTCAAAAAGCTCGGTATGCTTATATTGCAAGACCAAGTTTGGGGCAGAGTTACGGCAAATCGCGCACTGAACAAGACGACGTGGTTCTATCAGGACGAGTTTCATCTGCTGCTGAAAGAGGAACAGACGGCGGCGTATTCGGTGGAAATCTGGAAGCGATTCCGCAAGTGGGGCGGGATTCCGACAGGTCTGACGCAAAACGTCAAGGACTTGCTCGCGAGCCGTGAGGTCGAGAATATCTTTGAAAATTCAGATTTCATATTAATGCTCAATCAGGCGCAAGGTGACAGGCAGATACTCGCAAAGCAACTCGGCATCTCGCCGCACCAACTGTCCTACGTCACACACTCAAACGCGGGCGAGGGTCTGCTGTTCTACGGCAATGTCATTATTCCGTTCATTGACAGGTTCCCGAAAGATACGGAACTGTATCGGATAATGACGACAAAACCGTCCGAACAAGAGCCGAATGCATGAACGATGAACAGGAGGACATCACGCTATGAACCCAAACGAGACACCACTCGCACAGAACGAATACGTCGCGGAGTTATTTGCTATGCTGCAAGGCAGCGGCAGAGACACATCGGGATTGTCGGCGTTACTTGTACACGTCGGCAGTATGGAGGACTTCATCACAACCGCCGAGGGCAAGATTGCGGACATGAAATCGCAACTCGACGCGATGCGCGAATTGCAGAATCACCCTGTCAAGACAGCACTTCAAAACGCTGTAATGACGCTTGAAACCAAAATCGCGGAGGTCAGAGAGCGACTCGCCGAAATAAAAGCGGGCATAATCGCGGGCTGTAAGAACACAATCGCGGCGTTCAAGGAGACGGGCATATCCGTATTGGACAAGCTCGCGTCGTTTTTCCACCTCAAAGGCGGCTTGCAGAGCGTGAAACGCGACATTACTGCGGGTATTCAGGAGTGCGATAACACAATCGCGAAAATCAACGCGTTTGCGCAGGAATATCACGCGGCGGGTCGGCACGTCGGCAACATGGCGCGTGTCGCATTGAACAGGCAGACAAAGGCAAAAGACAAAGAGGTCGGCAAACTCGCGCGGACAGTCAGCGCGCCATACCGCGCGGAGAAAGCCTGTTTAGTCAGCGCGAGAAAGGCTGTAAACAGAGCCACAAACGCTCTTGAACAGCTTGAATCGACAGCGGAGGCAAATCGCGCCGAGCGTGCGCTCGAAAAGAAACCGTCGTTTATTGACAGACTTGACGTTAACAAGGAGCGCGCTGAACAGGCAAAACACGAAAGGCAGACACCGGAACGCACGAAAGCGCAGGGGGCGGAGATATGAGCCGCGAAAAGCTGAGAGCGCGGGAAAAAGTCGCGAGCAAGATGACGCGCGACGGGCTTGTGGAGCGTAACGCTGTTACCGGTGAGGATATTCGCGTCAGCAGGCGCGAGACTGAGCTTGATTTGCGCGGCAATTTATCTGAGCGCGGCACCTTGTCCCAAGTCGGAACAAGGTCAAAACCCAAGCCGAGAGCAAAATCGGGCGACACTCGCGGCACGCAAAACGAAATGCCGAGCTCCGACACATTAGCCGCGCCGCAGCCGCGCATTGTGCCTGAAACTGCACCTGATGCCATACCGTCAATAGCGCGAGAACCGCCTGACAAACCCGCAAAACCTGCCAAATTACAGTTTACACAGGACGAAAAGGTTCCGCAAAAAGATAACAAGAGCGTGTCTGCGGCACAGCGTCGTTTTGACCGTGCTAACTCAAAACTGACTGACGCAAAGCGGAATCTGCCGACCAAGCGGAATCTGCACTTTGAGAAAGAGGTAAAGACGCAGGGAGAACACCTCAAAGGAGCATTGCCGCTGCGATCCGTCAAAGCGGCGGGAAACGCGGCTATTGCCCACGGACACCGCAAGCTGTATCAGGCGGAACATGAGAACGTCGGCACGGAAGCCGCGCATAAAGGCGAAACGATTGCAGAGGGCGGCATACGCTCTGCAATGCGGCATCACAAGACCGCGCCGTATCGCAAGGTCACGAAGTTGGAGCAGTCAGCGTCAAAAACATCTGCAAAGCTGTCACATCAGAAAGCTCTCGCCGAGAACCCGAAACTTACCGGCAACGTATTCGCACGATACGCACAGAAGCGCAAGATTAAGCGAGATTACGCCAAGAAAGCTCGGGAGACGAAAAAGGCGGCTGAACGTGCCAAAAAAGCGAGTTCGGCGGTCGAGAGCGCGGGTAAAGCCGCCGTCAATACCGTTCGGCGGCACCCTGTCGGAACAGCGATTGCGCTCATACTGTCGCTGCTCATATTCTCAATGCTTTCGATGTGCGGACTGGCGGGCGGCATGGGCGGCGGCGGGCTGAGCGGCATTATTGCGGCATCGTATCTCGCGACGGATGCGGATATTGAAAAAGCGGAACTTGACTATACGAAGTGGGAGACGGATTTGCAGATTCAAATTGCAAATACGAAGACTGACCGCCCCAACTATGATGAATACCGCTACTTTGTCGGCAATATCTCGCACGACCCGTTCGCGCTCATGGCGTATCTCACCGCCGAGTATGACGACTTCGAGGGCGTGGATATAACAGCCGTCCTGCGCGAACTGTTCGGTGAACAATATGTGTTGTCATATTCGGAGATTACGGAATCGAGTATTACAAACAGGTCGATCCCGCGACGTTGCAGATACGCGATAACGCGGTCGTTGTTGCGGTTCGGTTGCGGCAGCGAGAACGGTTTCGGCGCGGGCGGCGGTTTCGATTGCGGCACAACCTGATGATAGCGGCTATTCCCGCCCGCGAGTTCGCGCACAGCGTCCACAAAGCTGAACCCGCGCACCTCAATCAGGAAGTTCAGCGCGGTGGCTGTTCTACACCCGAACCCTCGGCTGCGCCAGTTCCACATTCCGTTGCTGATCGTCAGCGAATCGTGGTCGATAAGCCGATACTCGTTACCGACGCGCCGCACGTTGTTCGGTTCATGTTCGAGCAGGTAATCCAGAACCGCGACCTCCTTTGCGCGCGCTATCTGCTCTCGGCTCACTCCGCCCAATTGTCCCACCCGCGTTTCCGTTTGATGCGACCGCTCATTATTGCGTCCTGTCTGATGTCGTCGCAACAGCAAGGCTCAACCATGCAATCGTGCCTGCGGTGCTTGCTTTTGCGTTTCCAATACAGACAATACTCGCACGAGGTGTCCTCTGCGTGGTACTCGAATTTGTTCAGGTTCCGTGTGTACTGTGACATAATGCCCTCCATTAGTTTTGATTTTACACGCAAAAAGCCCGAGCTTTCCAACGGAAAGCTCGGGCTGATGTTGTTTAATTTTAGTTTCTGCCTGAATAGATATTTAAGATGCTGATGAGATGCTGATTGGCGAATAGCTATTTCTCCTGACCGTTATTGCTTTTGGTTGGCGGGAGACTACTATGATTATAGTTGTTGGCTTTTTGCTTGCTTTCTGCAAGAATTTCTTCTGTCCATGGTGTTTTTGCAACGGGCTGAATGTTTAACTCAATTCCTATCCAAGCGAACACCGTGTTAATCGCTGCGGCAACTTGCGCGAAATCAATCTCTGAGGCGTAAGAATACTCGGCACGATACCTGCTCCATTGCGTCCTGATGTCAGGGCTGTTCACGATTGCAAGCACAATCTCACGGCTTCGCATCAGTAAATCTGACTTTCCTCGGCTACGCAGCGTATTCTGCAAAGCGTCTGCGAACATCTCGCTGTCAACGCGTTCGCTTTGCAACGCTGTTATGAGGTGAATGTCATAAAAATCCTTCGCTCGTGTGTTATACACGTTGAGGTCAAGTAATGCTGCAATTTTCTCCGCGAGAACCGTTTCGAGAGGGTAGGCAAGTATCGGGATTTTCTCGTCGCCGAACAGTGTCGGGAACCCAAACTCAACCTCGCGAGGGGTTATAACGTCACCCGTCGTCACGTCAAGTTCCACGCGCTCGTCCATATTGCCAAACAACACACGCAAGTGGACGCGCGAACACGGGTAACTACTGTCGAGAACGATCTCGTCGGCACGGATAAATTCAAACGTCACACCATCGTCAATATCAACGGCGATAATATCCTTGACAATACCCTCGAAGTCGGAAAGGGTTAGATTTTTGCCGCGAATAGTGGTGTCGAGGTCACGGGTCGAGCGCATATCAATCCCGGCAATCGCCGATAAGAGCATACCGCCCTTAATAATCACATTCTCGCTATGCTCCGACGCGGCGATTCGGGCAATGAACCTTTCGATCAGAAAGCGACGGTAAAGCACATCGGCTTTTACCCCGCTCTCGCGGCTCTTGTTTCTGACTTTCGCCCGCACGGAATCGTAATTCACAGCAGTACCTCCAAATATGTGCGGAGCAACTTAGACACTCCGAATTGTTTTGCGATTTCAGACAGCTTCACAAGGTCGCGGTCGCTCCTGCGGACGTAGCCTTTCAGACCGTTCAGCACAATCTCCGACTGTAATCTGTTCCGACTCCGCAGGCAATCGCATACCGTGCGCTCGACGCTATATGTCCGCACCAAGTGTCCGTGACCGGTCGGAACCTCTACAATATCTTGCTCCTGTAAATCTTTTTTCAGCGAGAACACCCTAAAACCTTCTCCGACAAGTTGTTTCGTATTATACCCTGTCGGAACTGTCACCGAATATTTCAACGGATCGCGGTCATTAAGCCCGTGCAGAAACAGCGCGGTGTCGTGCGAATAAATCACCTGCTTGCGGTGGAGTTGCGCGTTAAACATATCATCGTCCATAATCTGCGGGAGTTGGTACACACCGCGAGCGACGCGCTCTAACTCTCCGCGCTGAACGGCTCGTTGAATGCTCGACACAGAGCCGCCCGCTTGGCGCAGTTGTGCCGCGCTGAATACGCCGTTTTGCAACCGCAACATATCCTGTAACGCCGATTTACCCATTGTACAAGCCTCCTTAAATCAGCTAATATCCATTACCATATTAGCATAATTTAATCGGGTTGTCAATAGATATTTCTGCGTCGACAACTGAGAAAAGCCGTCCGATAGTCATACGGCTATCGGACGGCTCAGGCTTACGCATTTCTTTATGATAAGATAAAATGAGCGCGGGTTGGTGCTTCCGTCACTCTTCCTGCGCCGCCTGCCATTCCCGCAGCAGCCGTTCGATGACGCTCTCCATCTGACGCGGGGTGTAGTTGTCGGGGAAGTAGCGTTTGAACCGCGCGGGGTCAATGCGATCTATGTCTGTCCGCGTCGGCGGTTTTGTCATGACGGATTCGAGTTTATGCCGCGTGAACACGCCGTCCTGCGACGCTTTTTTCAACTGCTGCGCTTGCGACAGCGACGGGCGCATATCCTGCTGCGCCATGTACTCGGCGACGGATGTTTGCTCGGTGCGAGTCAGATACGACAGCTCCACGGCGGGGTTGAACGCGAACTTTTTCGCGTCCGCGAGATCGAGCAGGGCGGGGACGAGTTCGGTCAGGCGAATCAGCCTGAAAATCTGCGTCTTGCTCTCGCCCGTCTGCGCGACAAGCACCTCGACTGAGTTCATCTCCGCTCTCACGCCGCTGTGATTCAACGCCTCCATCTTCACGCGGTATGCCCACGCGCGCTCGCTGAACAGGAGCTTTTCGCGCTGTTCGAGGTTGCTGTCCACCATCGCAATCGCGGCGGTGTCGTCGTCCATGTCGCGGACGATGACGGGCATCGCCGCAATACCCGCGAGTTCGCAGGCGCGTCGGCGGCGATTGCCGCACAGCAACTCGTATCCGCCGCCGTCACGCGGACGCGCAAGACCCGGTTCTCGAACGCCGTACTGCGCGACGCTCCGCACAAGCCGCTCCATTGCGTCGTCGTCGTTCACCTGAAACGGGTGGAAGTCGGGCGGGAACAACTCCGCGAGCGCGATTTCCGCGACGCGCTCACCGTCTGCGCCAACGTCCGATGTGCCGAAGATGTCGCTGAACCCCGCGAGCGCGAGATTGCCGACCGTTTTCATGTTAGGCACTTTTCAGCACCTCCCGCACGAGTGATTCATACGCCGCCGCGACTTTGCCCGTCGGCTCATGTGTGAAAACGCTCTTGCCCGTCGCACTCGACTCGGCGGCGCGGACAGAGCGCGGGATATGCTCGTCGAAAATCCTGATATTGCCGCCGTATGCGCCCTCGATCAGCGTGATAATCTCCCGCGTGAAGTTCGCGCGGCGGTCAACCATCGTCAGCAAGATGCCGCTGATTGCGAGATTTCTGTTGATTTTTCGCTGAATCTGTGATATGCTTTTCAGCAACAGTTCCAGTCCTTTCGCGTCGAGAAACCGCGCCGCGACAGGCACGATTACGATGTCGGACGCGGCGAGTGCGTTCACGGTCAGCATCCCGAGCGACGGCGGCGTGTCGATGACAACGAAATCGTACAGCGGTCTTACCGCGTCGATGTACTGCCGCAGCACGGTTTCGCGGCTCATAGCGTTCACGAGCGCGAGTTCTGTGTTCGCGAGCGAGATGTTTGCGGGCATGAGGTCTGCGCCCTCGACGTGATGAATAATGCCCGATGCGGGGTCGATGTCCGCGTCGTTTATGATGCCGTGTATGACGGTTGCAAGTGTGGTCGTGAGTTTGTCAGGCGCAGTTACGCCGAGACTGACGGTGAGCGAGTGCTGCGGGTCGGCGTCGATTGCGAGGACGCGTTTCCCGTGCCGCGCAAGCCCCGTTGCGAGGTTCGCGGCGGTCGTGGTTTTTGCAACCCCGCCTTTTTGATTTGACACGCTGATTACGGTTGCCATATGCTCTGCCTTTCTCCAAACGAATTTTGTCGCTTATGAGCTGCGACTGTTGTTCGGACGGGTTGTCAAGCCGCTTTCTTCGTCGGAAAAAGAATCGAATTGAACAGCTACACACCTCGAACCCCTTGCGCCGTGGGGATTGTCCGATTTGTCGCTATTATAGCATACGGGCATTTATAAACGCTCTGCCGCACGGCAGAGCGTTTATTATTGCGCAACGCGCAAAACGTGATTCGCCGCCGCGCCCGAGACGGTCAAGCCGTGCTGAACGGACACCTCGCACCGATGCACTCGCGGTTGCGCGCGCTGAATTCACACGCGATATGCGGTTCGAGCATGCCGACCGCGAGATTTTCGCGCACGAACGCGACGGCCTCGCGTATTGCAAGTCCGACGTTGCGCTTGCAGCAACGAGGACCGCCGATATCGCCGATCACGGAGAGACAACGCGCAGTTAATCTATTGCACAACCCGTAAATATCGCCTTTCAGCGGAGTATTACCTAACACAACCGATAAAAATATACCGACACCGATGCCCGCGCCGCACGCGCCCCAGAATCCGCACGTGCCGCCTGGTACTTTTTTGCCGCGTTTTTCGATGATCGCGAGGTAATTGCCCAGTTTCTCAGACTGCCCCGTCGCGTTGCAGTACGCCGCCGCGAGTGCCGAACCGACGATCACATGGTGCTCGGGACCGTGCATATGCACGGCGGGGGAGCGCATGATCTCGAGTGCGATTCGGTACGGGTCGTCGTTGTCCGCCGATGCGCATATCGCGGAGATCACGGCGAACGCACCGCGCGCGTGGCACCCGTCGCACACGTAATGCCCGTTCGTGCACCGCACCTCGGCGGCGAATATTTTTCCACAGACAGCGCACCGCAGTCTGTGCGGCGACTGCGAGTATATGAGCGGCGCGGCGCAAATCAAGCAATCAGACATGGTTACACCCCGAAAAAGTAGTCGTATCGTCACAATTATATGGTTATGGGCGTTGTTTCTCTGCCGCTCTGAGCGCAGCGAAGAATCCCCTCGGTATTGATTCGCCTTTCTCGTCGTTGTAGGGGCGGGGTCTACCCGCCCTTTGCAGAATCTCATAACGATTCTCCCGTCCAAACCCCCGTAACTATTAACTGTTAATTGTTAACTGTTAACTGCCATATATCCCGCTCCACGCACACGTTCAGTCCGCACGCGCCTGGCGGTTCGAGTTCGTACTTTGCGTACAGTTCCGCGAAGAGTTCCTTGACGCGGCGGTAGTAGTCCGCGTCGGGCGCGCGCATCGAGCCCATGACGGGGCGACCCATCGGCATCCAGACGGACGCTGTGGGTATCACGCCGCGCTCCGCGAGGTACGTTGCGCCCTCTCGCAGACTCTCGAACGGTTCGATGCCGATGATGAAATTCGAGAATGCCGCACTCTTGCCGAATGTCGCCGTCGCGTATTCCAGCGCGTCGAGGTGACGTTTCCGCGTCGTGAACGCTATCTTGCCGGGCGTAATTTGCGCGGCGAGCGTCTCGTCCCATACCTCGATACTGCACGCGATGCGCGATGTGCCGAGCGAGAAATATTCGTCGATCAGCGACAGATCGTTGGGCGGCGTGATGTACAGCAGAATGTCGCCGACGCGCTCACGCCCGATGCGCTCGTTGATCGCGCGCAGATACGCGCTGATATGCGCGGATTCGGCGGTACCCGAGAACGTACTGCCGCCCGTGATCTGCACGTTGCGCGCGGATGTGTTGTCCAGCGCGTACTCGACGATCTCAGCGAAATCGTCGGGCGTGACGGCGTTCGGCTGCGGCTTGCCTTTTTTGGTGAGCGTCTCGAACTCCGCGCCCGAGAAGCAAAATTCGCACGGTTTGCCCTCCGCCGCGAACTCGCACGGCCACAGGCATTGAAACGACACCCAGTCCACGCCCTGCAAGACCGCGTTGCCGATGAAAGGCAGCCCCGACGCGGTGCGCTGACGGTAAAAATCCGTGTAGTCGGGCAGGGTGACGAAATCTATAAACTCGGCGTTGTAAAACAGCGCGGGTCTGTCCTCGTACAGGCGCAGACGGAACGGCGTACCGAGTTCCGACGCGTATTTCAGCAGTTTCAGATTGTCCCACGACAGCGCGCCGTTCAGGTATTGCAGATGAAATTTCATGTCCGTCATCTGCACAATCGTGCCGTCGGACAGAATGACGCAGTTGCACGTGAGCGGACTGACATCGAGCCGAAATTCGCGCGAAAATCGGCGGTACACGTCGCGGTCGGCGCGCACACCTCGGCTCACGAGCATACATTTCAGCTCGACGGAGCCGATATCGTATTTGCCGAAAACGTAGCGATTCATGCGCGCACCCCTAATTCAGCAGTTTCGCGAACAGCCCGAACAGGTCGGTGCGGTTGCGCGCGCCTGACTTTGAGTAGATGTTCGAGAGGTGCTTCGACAGTGTCGCGTGGGTGATGAAGAGTTGGCGGCACATGTCCTCGGACGATTTGCCCTGACACGTCAGTACCACGATCTCTGTCTCGCGCTTCGTGAGGTTGTACGGCGCGATGGCGCGCAGCAGACGGTCACTGTAAACGCTGCCGCCCGAGGTCTTGTGCGTCTTGCCGCTGATGATCGCGTAGAATTTGAGTTCCAGCAGGTCTTTGATCGTTTTCAGTATGTCGAGATCGCGCGTCGTGAAATCGCCCTGCGCGCGCTCACGCAGCAGACCGATCACGGCGAGCGGCGTGTCGTCATGCACGAGCGACGCGAACAGCCCGTAAAAGTTGTTCTTAGGCTGCCACAGCTCGCGGTAGACGCGGGTCGTCTCCCACTTCGCGTCGGAGATGATCTCGGACTGGCGGAACACAGAGGTCGACGGCTTCATCAGATACATGTTCCAGTGCGGATAGTTGCCCTCAATGAAGAAACTGTGATCCGTCTCGTCGTTCACAGGCTCTGTTGAGATCGGATTCGTGAGTTTGACGTCGCCGTTTTCGCGCGACGCCTGAAATATAATGCCGCTGCTGTACGGTATCAACGCCTTTATGCGTTGCAGCAGGGTATTGCACGTATCCTCATACGTCTCGGCGAACGCGATCAGCGTCGCCACCTCGAACAGATACTTCCACTCGTTGTCATAGAGACCGGTACTCATAAAATCTACCTCGCTGTACCTAAAGTTTGTTACTCGACGACGGCATTGTAACACATTTTATGAACAAATGCAAGAAAAATCAGCAAATTACATAATATGCTTTTTTCGAATATGCTATATAATATATGTACAAGGTATTAGGGTTTGTCGGCTGTGCGGCGGCAGGGGAGTTGCGCGCTCTTTTGTGCGCACTTTTCCCGTTCCGCAATTGCCGCGACAGCCGTAAACGTCACAAGTAAAACAGGAGGACAGCAATGGTATTTTCGGAAAAGCACGAGCTTATTCGCAAGCTCGCGCGAGATTTCGCGGAGACGGAACTGACGAAGGAAATCCTCGACACGATCGAGGAGACCGCCGAGTATCCGACCGAACTTCTCGCGAAGATGGGCAAAGCGGGATTTTTCGGGATCAAGACGCCGCGTGAGTACGGCGGACAGGGTTCCGACTACATCTCGTACGTCATCGTACTCGAAGAACTCGGACGCGTATCCGCGGTCACGGACATCTGGGTGTCCGCGCCGAACTCTCTGGGCGGCGGTCCGCTCATGCTCTCGGGAACGCCCGAACAGCTCGAAAAGTATCTGAAACCCGTCGCGACGGGCGAGAAGATCATGGCGTTCGCGCTGACCGAGCCTGACGCGGGTTCCGACGCGGGCGGCACAAAGACGACAGCCGTAAAGGACGGCGACTACTACGTGCTGAACGGACGCAAGACGTTCATCACGACGGCTCCCGTCGCGGACTGGGCGATTGTCTACGCGAGAACCGACCTCTCACAGACGAAGAGCAGCCGCGGTATCTCGGCGTTCATCGTCGACATGAAGCTCGAGGGCGTATCCTGCGGCAAAGCGGAACACAAGATGGGCATCATCGGCTGTCCGACGAGCGACATCATTCTCGAAGATGTGCGCGTCCACAAGGACGATATGCTCGGCGAGGAGAATCGCGGCTTCCAGAACGCGATGAAAACGCTCGATATCGGACGTATCGGCGTCGCCGCCATGTCCATCGGCGTGGCGCAGGGCGCGCTCGACGAGGCGGTCAAGTACGCCAAGGAGCGTAAGCAGTTCGGTCAGCGCATCGCCGATTTTCAGGCTATCGGCTTCATGATCGCCGACATGGCGACGAAGCTCCAAGCCGCGAAAGAGCTTGTCTACCGCGCGGCACAGCTCAAAGACGCGAACTCGTCCGACGCGGGTGTCGCCGCGTCGATGGCGAAGTTGTACGCGACTGAGATATGCAACGAGATCGCGGGCAAAGCCGTGCAGATCCACGGCGGATACGGTTACATCAAGGAGTACAAGGTCGAGCGCATCTACCGCGACTGCCGTGTGTTCACGATTTTTGAGGGGACGAGCCAAGTTCAGCAATTGGTCATCTCCAACGCCTTGTTGAAGAAATAGGAGGAGACAGAATGAAGATTATTGTTTGTGCTAAGCAGGTTCCCGACACCAACGAGGTGAAAATCGACCCCGTAAAGGGTACCCTGATCCGCGACGGCGTGCCGTCCATACTTAACCCCGACGACGCGAACGCGCTCGAAGCCGCGCTCGACCTCAAAGACCGCTACCCCGGTTCGACGGTCTCCGTCATCTCGATGGGACCCCCGCAGGCGAACTACATGCTGCGTGAGACGCTCGCTCTCGGCGCGGACGAGGCGATTCTGCTCTCGGCGCGCGCATTCGGCGGCGCGGACACGTGCGCGACCAGTACGACGATCGCGGCGGGTATCCGCAAACTCGGCGGTTACGATATCATCTTCGCGGGTCGTCAGGCAATCGACGGCGACACCGCGCAGGTCGGACCGCAGACGGCTCAACGTCTCGGTATTCCGAGCGTGACCTACGTGCAGAAGATTCGCGAGATCAAAGAGGGCAGCGTCATTGTCGAGCGTCAGCTCGAGACGGGCTACGAGATCGTCGAGGTTCAGACACCGTGCCTGCTCACGTGCGTCAAAGAGCTGAACACGCCGCGCTACATGTCGGTCGTCGGCATTGAGAACGCGTACAAAGCGGAGATCACGACATGGAACGAGGTCGACGTGAACCTCAAACCCGAGGACTGCGGTCTCAAAGCATCGCCGACACAGATTTTGCGCAGTTTCGCACCGCCCCCCAAGGGCAAGGGCGAAATTCTCAGCGGCTCCGTACGCGAGATGGCTCAGAGTCTCGTCGCGAAGCTCAACGAGCAGCACGTGATATAGGAGGAGACGAAATAAATGGCTGTCAAGATAATTAAGGATAAGTGCAAAGGCTGCACAAAGTGCGTTCAGGAATGCCCGTTTGACGCGATCACGATGATCGACAAGATCGCGAACATCGGCGCGAAATGTACAAACTGCGGCACCTGCGTTGATGTCTGCCCGTTCGGCGCGATTGAGAGCGTCGTCGAGGAGAAAAAGGGCGAGGTCGATATCTCGCTGTACCACGACGTGTGGGTGTTCATCGAGCAGCGTCACGGCGTACTCGCGAATGTGTCGCTCGAACTCTTGGGCGAGGGTAAGCGTCTCGCGAACGAGATCGGCTGCAAACTCGCCGCCGTTCTGTGCGGTGAGAACGCCGACGCAATCGTCGAGGAGATTTTCGAGTACGGCGCGGATCAGGTGTACTACGCCAACGCACCCGAACTCGAAAATTACACGACCGACGCGTACACGAAGGTCATCTACGAGGCGATTTTGAAGTACAAGCCCGAGGTGTTCCTGCTCGGCGCGACGCACGTCGGACGCGACCTCGGTCCGTGCCTCGCCGTCCAGTGCGGCACAGGTCTCACGGCGGACTGCACGAAGCTCGAGATCGACCCCGAGGACAAGAAATTGCAGCAGACGCGCCCCGCGTTCGGCGGCAACCTCATGGCGACGATTCTGATACCGAAACACCGCCCGCAGATGTCCACGGTGCGCCCCGGTGTCATGGACAAACCGACACGCGTTATCGGCAAGCGCGGCGAACTCATCAACCTCGACGTGAACCTCAAAGCGGGCGATATCCGCATGAAAGTGCTCGATTTCGTCCGTGAACTCGGCGAAAAAGTCTCGCTGACCGACGCGAAGATCATCGTATCGGGCGGTCGCGGTCTCGGCACAGGCGGTCACACCCCCGAGGAGGGTTTCGCGCTGCTGAAACAGCTCGCGGATCGTCTCGAAGGTGTCGTCGCGGCATCGCGCGCGGCTGTCGACGCGGGCTGGATCGACCACACGTACCAGATCGGGCAGACGGGTACGACCGTCAAGCCGACGGTGTACTTCGCGGTCGGCATCTCGGGCGCGATTCAGCACCTCTCGGGCATGCAGAACTCGGGCTACATCGTCGCGATCAACAAGAACGAGAACGCGCCGATCTTCGAGGTAGCGGACTACGGAATCGTGGGGGACTTGTACAAGGTCATTCCCGAGATTTTGGAAGCGTTGGGTTAATTAACAGTTAAGTAACAATAACAGCCCCGCTCAAACGAGCGGGGCTGTTATTGTTATGTGTTACTTAGTGTAAAGCTAAATCCATTATCAGTATTTTACCGCCAATGTTTTGATATTCGTCATTTCTGACAGTAATTTTTACATACTCACCGCCAGTTATATCTACAGAAATTGGAACAGCGGACGATCTTCTGGTTATTCGCGGCGATTCCCACATTACTACATTGTCTACATAAACGGTTACGACGACGATGGCACCCTCCGAGCAGTATTGGTGCGGTTCAATTACTCCTGTTAGCCTTGAGTATTTCCCATCAAGACGATATTCAGCGTTAGCAGCAGCCTTGCCATAGCCACTATTATAGCCTCCTTCGACGCTGGGCATGACCCAATTTAGTAATGCCTCTGCTTTATATATAGTGCCTGAGGCATTCGCTAACCCCTCACCAGTTTCTCCGTATGTCCAACGATAAGAAGTCCATAACTTGGCGGCAATTGTTGGATCAGTCAAGCTAACCCCGCGTTCCAATGCAATTCGGGTTATAGCTGCTGATAACTGTGAGTTATTTGCAGTAACCGCGAGTGCGGTTTTCAGCTTTGAATCAGCGTCGCGCAGTGCTTTTAACGCGCCATCATACTCAGCATTTTCCGCTTGCGCGTTTGCGCGTGCAATTTCGGTTTCTATAAACTTCGAGACATATCCGTCACGCAATGCGGAAAGCTCCGCGTCCGCACTCAATTCACTAAGTGCTCGTGTCAACGATTCAATCGCTTCAATGTATTTGTTTTGGTTTGCAAATACAGTTGATGATTCTTTCGCTTCCTGCTTGCGCGTTAAAAATAAATTTGCTGACCTGTATGTTTCAAGTTCTGTTTCAAGCGAGTTGATCTGTGCGCTTTGCTGAACGACCGTTTCTTGCAGCGAATCGTTTTGGGTCGCGAGTGCCGCAGTGTCTCCTGAGTTGAGTAAGATGTCATCGACTTGCTTTTGCAGAGCAGCGTTCTCTGTTTTAAGAGCGGCGTTTTTTTCGGTAAGCTCTACTATCTGTGATACATCAAAAGTTGTTGTAGTCCCGGATAACTCTACTTTTATGACCTTAGCAGTGTTCTTTCCGAAACCAATACCAATTAGTGCGGAAATAATGAGTGCTGCAGCACTGATTATCGCAACAATAATCTTAGTCCGAGTATCTAATTTTGCAATGGTCATATTTTCGCTATTCGTTTCGTGGTCAGCACTTAATGCTACGCTATTTCTTTTCTTAGTCATTTTCCCCACCCTTTTGTATTTCACTTTCAAGTTTTGAAAAGAATATAAAGAATATAACATAATGCTAATAAGTTGTCAATATTTTCTGATGTGTTTTATTTTATTTGATTATGCTGATCCACAAATCAAAGGCGACCGTGCGGTCGCCTTTGAAAATATACTATCAAGCTACTTCACATTCTTCTCGTACAACAACCTCAACCCGTCCAGAATCAAGTTGTCGTCGAGCACAATCTCCTCGGTGCAGTGCGGTATTACGCGCGGTGCCAAGCCGCCTGTCGCGACGACGGTCAGGTCGTAGCCGAGTTCCTGCTCGAAGCGGCGCAACATGCCGTCCACCATTGCGGCGGCACCGAATACGATACCGCTCTTCATCGCGTCCACCGTCACGCCCGATATCGCGTGGTGCGGTGCCTCGATCGACACGCTCGGCAGCAGCGACGCGCCCGACGACAGTGCGTCCGCCGATATCGCGACACCGGGGGCTATCGCGCCGCCGATGTACGTTCCGTTCGCGTCGAGTACGAGGATTTTCGTCGCGGTGCCGAGATCGACGATGGCGCACGGCGCGCCGTATTTTTCGAGTGCGGCGACGGATACGCACACCGCGTCCGCGCCGAGTTCTGACGCGTTCTCGATTTGGATAGACAGACCCGTCTTGATCCCCGCGCGGACGAGGATTGCGGCGTGACCCGTGAGTTTGCGCACAGCATCGCGTATCTCGCGCGTCAGGCTCGGCACGACGGACGAGATGATCGCGCCCGAAAACGCGCTGCCCGATATGCCGTTGAAGTCGAGAATCCCCTTGATCTGCGCGGAATATTCGTCCTCGGTCTTTTTGCGGTCGGTGACGAGACGGAACACGTGGACAATCGTGTCGCCGTCGATACACCCGATAACGATGTGTGAGTTGCCGATATCAATCGCGAGCAGCATAATGTCTCCTTATTTTCTCTGACTGCCCTGCTCAACCACGCGCACGATTGCGGAGCTGAACACGAGATTTACTGCAAGCTCAACGAAGAAGTTCGCGCCGATAAGCATCACGAATACGATTGCCACGGGGCTTAATCCCTGCCAGAGGAACGTTCCCTCGCCCACGTCAAGTCCGCTCGCCGACCACGCGTTGAGACTGCTCTTGAAAAGCGTGAAACAGCTCAGCGTGAATATACCTGTGTTCACAACAGGCGCGACGACGGACGCGGCAATCGCCCCGACGAGTTTGTTGGCTTTTCGCAAAAGTCTGTAAACGGCTCCTGCGGCGAGACCCGAGAGCACTCCCTTGACGATGACCGTCACGATTGTAGCCGCGGGGTTTATCGCCAAGAACAGCGCGGAATCGCCATTCAGCAAAATGACGGTTGCGGACACAAGTCCGAGCCAACCGCCTGCGGCAACGCCGATAAGTGCCGCGCCGACCGTTATCGGTATAACCGACAGCGCGATTTGAAATGTGCCGAATTTGAAACTCGTGAATTGCAGAAGTACCGTAATTGCCGTCAAAATGCCCGCGAGTACAAGTTTTCGTGTGTCAAATTTGCCTTTTGAACCTGCCATGATAATCCCCTTACTGCCGCTTCTACATCACCGTAAAATGCAGCGTAAAATGTACGGTTTTCACCGCCGTCTACATTATGCACAAATTCATGACAATAGTCAAGTGTAAAATTTCGCGGTTTGGCTGTGTTGCGTACTGATTTTTATGTCGAGTTCGGGAAAATGTTTGTGCAATATGCCCGCAAGGCGCGGCACAACCACATTTTCCGTGCAAAAATGATCCGCGTCGATGAGGTTCACGCCCCACTCGCGCGCGTCAAGGAACGTGCTGTACTTGATGTCCGACGTGACGAACGTGTCGCACCCGTACTCGCGGATCGTGTCGAGTTCGCCGCCGCCCGACCCGCCGATCACCGCGACGTGGCGCACGGGGCGACCCGCGTCATGGTACCGCAAACCGTTGGAATGTAACGCATTTTTGACGTGGCGCAAAAACTCCGACATCGTCGTCTCGCGTTCGAGATAGCCCGCGCGGCAAATCGCGTAACGCTGTCCCGCGAACCGCGTCGCGTCGGAGTACACGCCCGAATCCACGTTCGGCAGCGTCAAATCGCGCAGTCCGAGTGTCTCCGCGAGTGCCTGATTCACGCCGTCGGGTGCGGCGTCGAGGTTCGTGTGCATGTTGATTGACGCGATACCGTTTTGCAGCAACGCCATGATGCGCCGACCCGCCGTCGATCCGTCCGTCACCTGCCCCGACGAGTGGTACGCGACGGGGTGGTGCGACACGACGAGCTGTGCGCCGAATTGCGCCGTCTCCGCGATTACCTCCGTCGTAGCGTCGAGCGCGACGACGACGCGCGTGACCTCAGCGCGCGAATCGCCCGCCGCGAGACCGATACTGTCGTCCTCCACAGCACCCTCAGGCGGCGCGTAAGAGAACAGCGTATCAAGAATTTGGCGTACCGTCGGCATAATAATGCTCCTTGTGTGATTGTTTTAGGTTATAAATGAACGATGGGCAATTTTGGACGAGAGTTGCGGGGGAACAAACCCCCGCCGACTGCGGTCGGCACCCCCTTTCCGAAAGGGGGCAGGGGTTGGACGTGGGTTGCTGTGAATAACGCGCCGTAGGGGCGACCATTGGTCGCCCGTCGAGGTTTTGCAGGCTACAACAGGGCGACCACATAGGGTCGCCCCTACACAAACCGTGAGACGTGCGTGTGAACCAAGACCCTAAAACTCGCCAATGTGCGGCAGCGAAACGAGCCGCAGAGTCTTTTGATGCAAGTCGCGCGTGAGATTCTTCGCTTCGCTCTGAATGACGGTGACAAAAACGAGGGGGCGATGTGGACATCGCCCCCTACGAGAACGAGAGACACGCAGTGTCAATTCACGCTCATCATGAACGAGCCTACCGCGCTTACGGCGAGCGATATTCCGAACGACACGAGCATGAAAATTTGCAGTGTTTTCGCGCTTGCGACGCCCCATGCGCCGCTCCACGCGAGTGCCGCCATGATCAGCGCGCCGACAAACGTCGTGATCAGCGCGAGCGCGGTCAACGTCGACGACACGCGGCGCAGTCGGCGTCCGAGTTTCAAAGCGGCTTCCGCCGAGGGCAGTCCGCGCGTCTTGATCCGCGCAATCGCCTCGCCGTTCTCCGACGCGGTGCTCAGTTCGTACGCGTCCGCGATGGGCAACTGCTTCAAACTGTCCTCGTCGACATCGTAAATCCGCGTGATTTGCGACGGGGTGATGTTGAAGTTGCGTGTGGCGAGATACGCGCCGACACCTTGCCGCGCAAGGCGTTGCAGGGCAAAGTTGATCTCAGGCACCGCCGTGTATCCGATGTTGTACACCGCGATCAACTCGCCGTTTTCGGCGGTGTAAACCGCGTCGTCCGTCTCGGTGTTCAGCGGCGTGCGGATATGTTGCAGCTTCATGAACGCGCTCGAACCGACGAGTACCGCAGCACCGCCGACGACACCCGAGACACCCTCGTCGAACGACCGGAACTCTTTGACGGTGAGCGGCTCGATCATGTGTTTTTTCAGTTGTTCCTCAAAAACTGGCACAAGCCCGCTGTGCGACGCGATCAGTAAACTCGCCGTCAATGTCAGCGCGCGATCCTGTTTGCTCGAAGCCGCGACGCTCACGCGTGAGAGTGCGACCGATTCGGCGGGGAAGATGTCGTCGTCCGAAAGGCTCACGCCGTCCGCGATGAACAGCGCGTCGACGGCACCCGCACCCGCGAGCGCGACACCGCGTTTTGCCGCGCTGTTGACCGCTGATTTGAACGGCAGACTGTAACACAGCGAGGACTGAATCGCGCACGAACCCGCGAGGATCACCGAGAACATGCGCGGGAATGTACCCGCGAAATTCTTGTTGACAAGCGACGCCGCGAGCGACACCACGGCGGCAACCGCGAATACTATCGGCACCGCGAACGAGTGCGCGACCGCCGCATCGTCGGACATCGTGAGATTCGTGTAGAATCCGCGCCCCGCCGAAGGCGATTGTTTCAAAATCGTGCGGTCAAGCTCCGCGCGATACTCACTCGTGAGTGATATATCGAACTTGTACGCGAGCCGCAACGATGTGGTCAGCGACTGCAAATACAGACGTTCTCCGAGTAACGCTATCGCTGTCGCGGCGGAGCAGACACCCGAGTAGGGGAGGAACATCGTCTCGTTAGGTTGCCGCAGGGCAAGCATACCCGCGAATATCGCCGCGAGATTTGCCACGAGCAGCAGCGATTCACAGGTGGGCGCGCCGCGGAACATCGACACCGCGCCGTAGACCATCAGATCGACCGCGAGAAGCATAACGATCACCTGCGCGATAAGCAGCGCGCCGCTCACCTCGCGGGCGGTATCCAAGCCGAACGGCAGTTTTCCGTGGGACTCAAACCCGAACGTCGCGAGAATGATGAGAAACGCAATTGCAATTGCGGCGAGTGAGCGCGGTGCCGCGAGATTACACCGACGCGCGAACACGCGCGCTCGCTCGCGGTAGTCAGGCTCGGGCTCGATCTCAGGTTCAGCCCTCTGCGGCGGTCTGCTGTCACGCTCGGCACTTTTGCCCCGCGTCGGCTCCACTGCGCGGCGCACGGTCTCATCAGACACCGTCTCGCGCTCGATAGCTTCGCCGACCGCGCGGACGATATCGTCCTCGATCTCCGCGTTCGCGTAGCGATACGTCTTGAACTCGGGCATCTCGTCGTCGGTCACGCGCTCGGTCTCGATGTCCGCGCTCGGTTCCGTATGCGACGGCGGCTGAACGGGTATGCGCCGCGTAGGTTCGGGTTCGGGTTCCGCTGCGCGTATCGGTTCCGCTTTGCGTATCGGTTCCGCGACATGTGTCGGTTCCGCGACACGAATCGGTTCCGCGACGCGTATCGGTTCCTCTCTTACAGGTACAGGCTCCGCAACGCGCACCGGTGCCTCGGGGACAACCTCTTTGTCCGCCGAGGGCTGTTTGCGCGGTGTTTTACCGTATTCCGCGAGGATTGATTCCAGCGAAAACTCCTGCTCATCACGATCTGATGCCACGAGTGTTTACCCCCTGTTCGCCTAATCTTGAGTGTTTGATTTTCCGCGCTGTCTGACCGCCTCGTAGAGCAGCAGCGACGCGGAAACCGACGCGTTGAGCGACGACACGCGACCCGCCATGGGTATGCGCGCCACGAAATCGCACGTCTCGCGCACGAGCCGCGTCATGCCGTCGCCCTCTGAGCCGACGACAATGGCGACCGCGCCCGAAAACTCCGTCTCCCACAGTGTTTTTTCGCCGTCACTCGCGGAGCCGTATATCCAAACGCCCTGTTTTTTCAGCGTTTCAAGTGTCTGTGTGATGTTTGCGACGCGCGCGATGGGCAGATGGAACGCCGCGCCCGCCGACGCTTTCGCGACGATTGCGGTAAGCCCCGCCGCGCGTCGTTTCGGGATGATAACGCCGTGCGCACCTGCGGCTTCGGCGGTTCTGATGATCGCGCCGAGATTGTGCGGGTCGGATATCTCGTCGCACACGACGACGAGCAACTGTTCGCCCCGAGCTTCGGCGCGCGCCAAAATATCCTTAACGTCGACGTACGCCGCCGCCGATACGACGGCGACGACACCCTGATGCGCGCCCGTGCTGCTCATCGAGTCGAGCTTGCGGCGGTCAACATCGACGACGACGGTACCCGCAGCGCGCGCCTGTGACGCGATGTAGTTCAGCGGCGACTGCGCACCGGGCGCGTCGGAGTTGCCCTTTGCGATGTACACCTTGTCGAGCGGCGTTCCCGCGCGCAACGCCTCGATGACCGCGTTGCGACCCTCGACATAGCTGTCGCGGATATCGTCGACGGTTTTCGCGTCGTCTCTTATCGGCTCCTGAACGGTGCTCGGCTCGGGCTTTGCGGGTCTCGGCGCGGACTTGTACGGGTCCTGATGCCGCGCGACGGGCGGGCGGTTGTAGCTCGGTTTCCCGAAACCGCCCGTGTTGCCGCGATTGCCCTGAGCGGCGGATTTGCCGTAACTCGGCTTTCCGAAACCGCCCGCTTTGCCGCGATTGTCCTGTCCGCTCGATGTCTTGTTATAGCTCGGTTTCCCAAAGCTGCCTGTGCTGCCGCGGTTGCCCTGATTGCCTGCGGGTTTGCGGCTGAAATTGTGATTGTTTGAACCGTGATTTTCGCTCATAGATATCCCTTCAAATTGTTGACGGCGTCGAGTGCTTCCCACGGCAGGGCGATATCGTCACGCCCAAAGTGTCCGTAAGATGCTGTCGCGCCGTAGATCGGGCGGCGCAGATCGAGCCTGTCAATGATGCGCGACGGGCGCAGGTCAAATTCGCGGGTGACGATCTCGGCGAGCTTTTCGTCGTCGAGTACGCCCGTGCCGCGTGTGTCTATCAGTACGGATACGGGACGAGCCACGCCGATAGCGTACGCGATCTCGATCTGGCAAGACTTCGCGAGACCCGCCGCGACGATGTTTTTCGCGACATAGCGCGCGATATACGCACCCGAGCGGTCGACCTTTGTCGGGTCCTTGCCCGAGAACGCGCCGCCGCCGTGCGACGCATAGCCGCCGTAGGTGTCAACGATGATTTTACGACCCGTCAGCCCCGTGTCGCCGACAGGTCCGCCGACGACGAAACGCCCCGTCGGGTTGATAAAGTATTTCGTGTCGCGGTTCAGCAGATTCGCGGGTATGATCGGCTTCACCACGTACTCCATAACGGCTTCGCGCACCTGCTCGATCGTCACATCGGGGTCGTGCTGCGTCGAGACGACGATGGCGGGGACGGCGACGACGTTGCGGTCGCCGTCGTACTCCACGGTGACCTGCGTCTTACCGTCGGGGCGCAGGAACGGCACGAGACCTGATTTGCGCACGGCGGCGAGGCGGCGTGACAGCGCGTGAGCGTACGATATCGGAGCGGGCATCAGCTCGGGCGTCTCGTCGCACGCGAATCCGAACACCATGCCCTGATCGCCCGCGCCCGTCTCGTCCTCTTCGTCAAACGCGGAGTTTACGCCCTGCGCTATGTCGGGCGACTGTTCGTTGATGGTCGTCAGCACCGCGATGGAGTTCGCGTCAAAGCCGTACTCGGACTTGTTGTATCCGATTTTGTCGACGACAGCGTGAACCACGCTGCGGATATCGACATACGCGCTCGTCGATATCTCGCCCATGACAAGCACCATGCCCGTCGCGGCGATCGTCTCGCAGGCGACGCGCCCGAGCCTGTCCTGCGTGAGGATAGCGTCCAGCACTCCGTCAGATACCTGATCGCAGAGCTTGTCGGGGTGTCCCTCGGTTACCGATTCCGATGTGAAGATTCTGTTTGACATGTCTTGTCTCCTGAAAAAATTATTTATGCTCGGTCGAGACGACGTCTCAACGTATGCTATTGTGTTGCTATCTGTCTTTCAGCGGTGTATATGCCGTCTCCCGCGCCACCGATTTATAGGCGGGGCGTATGATGCGCCCGTTGCCCCACATCTCCTCGATGCGGTGAGCGCACCAACCGGGGACGCGCGCCACGGCGAACAGCGGCGTGAACAGTTCCTGCGGTATGTCGAGCATCTTGTACACGAACCCCGAGTACAGGTCCACGTTGGCGCACAGCGTCTTATCCTTGCCCTCCTCGCGGAGCGCGCGGGTCGCGAGCCGTTCAACCGACTCGATCAGGCGAAATTCATCGCCGAAACCCTTCTCCTCGGCGAGACCTCGCGCCGTATCGCGCAACAGCTCGGCGCGGGGGTCGGACAGCGTGTATACGGCGTGACCCATGCCGTATATCCTGCGGTCGCCGAACAACGCCTCGCCGCGTATGACGGCGCGCAGATACCGCACGATTTCCTCGTCGTCCGATTTGTCGTGTACCTCGCGGTCGATGATTTGGAACTGCTGCATGACGCGCTCGTTCGCGCCGCCGTGCAGCGAGCCTTTGAGCGAGCCGACGGCGGCGGACAGCGCGGAGTAGATGTCCGTTCCGCTCGAACTCAGCACGCGGCACGCGAACGTCGAGTTGTTGCCGCCGCCGTGTTCCGCGTGGAGCGCGAGACAGAGGTCGAGCAGACGCGCCTCCTCGGGCGTGTACTCGCCGCTGCGCCGCACGACGTGCAGCAGGTTCTCGGCGGTGGACAACTCGGGGTCGGGGCGGCGAATATGCAGACTGCCGCCGCCGTAATAGTGGCGTTTCGCGGCGTACGCGTTCGCGATAATGACAGGCGCGCGGGCGGTGAGCCACAACGCTTTTTCAAGCTCATTCGCGACGCTGCCGCCGTAAGTCTCGGGGTCTGAATCGTATGAGTACAGCGCGAGAAAACTGCGTGAGAGCTTGTTCATGATGTTCAGGCTCGGCGCGGCGAGAATCATGTCCTCGGTGAAGCCCGACGGCAGTTCGCGGCACTCCGCGAGCTTCGCGCGGAACTCCGCCAACTCGGTCTCGCGCGGCAGATATCCGTACAGCAACAGGTACGCCGTCTCCTCAAAGCCGAAACGACCCTCCGACAGAAAACCGTTGCACAACTCGTTTACGTCAATACCGCGATATGTAAGTTTGCCCTGAGCGGGAACGCGCTCGCCGTCCGCAACGGTATAGCCGCGCACGTTGCCGAGCCACGTGATACCCGCCATTACGCCGGTGCCGTCCGCGTTGCGCAACCCGCGCTTGACGGTGTTGTCCTCGTACAGCGATTTTTCGTACAGTGATTTCTCCATCTCCGCAAGGTTCGCGATCTCGTCCACGCGTGACAGCGTGAAATCGGACGGTGTGATCGGCATGGGGTTTATCGGCATTTATACGCAACTCCTTTCTTGAAACTGAATATTGCATTGAGTTTTTATAGTCATTCTGTATATTATAACACGCAACTCGATAACTGTCAAACATTAGTTGCTGTGGGGTAAATCGTGATATGAGCATGTTGTGTCTAACGTCCTCGTAGGGGGCGATGTCCGCATCGCCCCTCGCTTTTCACTAAGCGCAGCACTGTCATTCAGAGCGATTTTTCTGTTATTCTGAACGCTTTTTCTGCCATTCAGAACGCTTTTCCTGTCATTCAGAGCGAAGCGAAGAATCTCACGCGCAACTGCCGCCTTGCGTCAGAGTCTTAGTTCTCGCGTACGGTTTCGGTTTGTGTAGGGGCGACCCTACGTGGTCGCCCTGTTGCGGGTTGCAAAACCCCGAGGGGCGATCAATGGTTGCCCCTACGGCAACGCCCCGCAACCCACGTCTCCGCAACCCACGTCCCCAACTGTTAATTGTTAAGGGACTTGACACCGAGCAAAAGAAGTAGTATACTTCAAAGTGAGGTGTCGCATGGCAAACAAGTATTTCAAGAGTTCTAAACTTTCAGAGGCGAAAGCGCGG
>JAISJJ010000007.1 GCA_031261585.1 Oscillospiraceae bacterium | reverse complement strand
ACGCGCTTTCGTAGGGGTCGGTCTTGACCGACCCGTTGTTGCGTCACTCGGACAACGGGCGGGTCAAGACCCGCCCCTACGACAACGCGAATCCGTAATTGAGGTATCGCAAATTATTAACACAAGCGCAATCTGCGACTTTTCCGTTATTGTGTATTGACAAACATTGTAACGTGTGGTAGAATAGAATGGATTTACATATAAAACATATAAAGTTGATAGGTATTACTTGTTATGGCTGACCCAATCGACAATGAGGCGTTTATTCACAGGCTCGCGGACTCGGTGACGGACAGTTACCGCGCCGACGAGAGCATGATCAAGATTGACGAGAGCAATCAGATCGGTCGCGACGCGATAGTTGAGATCATTCGCAACCTGCGCGGCGTGATTTTCCCCGGGTTTTTCCGAGGTGAACCGCTCAGGCGCGACGAACTGGACGCATACGTGCGCGCGCTGCTCGAAAAGCTGATCGGCAACCTCGAAAAGCAGATATCCCGCGCGCTGTTGCACCATGGTAACGACGCGCGCGCACCCGAATTGACCGCGACGGAGATCACGCGCGCGTTTTTGGAGCGTCTGCCGCAGATACGCGCGCTGCTCGCGACGGACATCGACGCCGCGTTCGACGGTGATCCCGCGGCGTTCAACCGCGACGAGATCATACTGTCGTACCCCGGGCTGTTTGCGATAACGGTGAGCCGCCTGTCGCACGAGTTGTATCTGCTCGGCGTGCCGTTGATACCGCGCATGATGAGCGAGTACGCGCACAGTCTCACGGGTATCGACATTCACCCGGGCGCGTCGATCGGTCACCACTTCTTCATCGACCACGGCACGGGTATCGTCATCGGCGAGACGACCGAGATCGGCAACTTTGTGAAGATATATCAGGGCGTGACGCTCGGTGCGCTGTCCACGCGCGGCGGTCAGGTGCTTAGCGGCGTGATGCGGCACCCTACGATTGAGGATCACGTGACGATCTACTCAGGCGCGTCGATACTCGGCGGCATGACGCTGATAGGGGAGGGCGTGGTCATCGGCTCGAACGCGTTTATCACGAAGAGCGTACCCGAAAAGACGCGCGTGAGCGTAAAAAACCCCGAGTTGCAGTTCAAATCCGACGAGAGAATCCGCGCGGTAGAACACGTGCAAGAGGAATTTTGGGATTTTGTCATTTGAGAATCCTCGGTCAGGCAAAAGCCCGACCTGCGGGTGCTACGCGCTATCATAACACTCACACCTAATTAATCGGAGATGATATATTGTCCATTCTCGACCTTGTGGGAAACACACCGCTCATTGAGCTTGAAAAATTCACGGACGCGTCATCGGGCGTGAAGCTGTTCGCAAAGGCGGAGTTTTTGAACCCGAGCGGCTCCGTCAAGGACCGCGCGGCGAAGTCCATGTTCCTCGGCGGCATTGCGGACGGCACGCTGTCCGTCGGCAAGACGATAATCGACTCGACGAGCGGCAACACGGGCATAGCCTACGCGATGATCGGTGCCGCGTGCGGACACCCTGTGACGCTGTACATGCCGCAGAACACGAGTATTGAGCGCAAGCGCATCATACGCTATTACGGCGCGGAGATCGTCGAGACTGACCCGTTGGAGAGTACGGACGGGGCGTTCAACGCCGTGCGCGACGCGGTAGCCGCCGACCCCGAGCGGTATTTCTACCCCGACCAGTACAACAACGCGCTGAACCCGCTGGCGCACTATAACGGCACGGGTGCGGAGATTTGGGAACAGACGGGGCATAATATCACGCACTTCATCACGGGCATGGGTACCTCGGGGACGTTCGTGGGTACGTCGCGGCGGCTGAAACACGAGAATCCCGCGATAAAGACAGTCGCGGTGCAGCCCGAATCGCCGTTCCACGGTATCGAGGGGACGAAGCACATGGGTTCCACGATAAAACCGGGGATTCTCGACGAGAGTATCGCGGACGCGGTCGTAACGGTGACGACGGAGGAAGCGTACGCGACGACGCGTCGGCTCGCGCGCGAATCGGGTATTTTCGTCGGCATCAGTTCAGGCGCAAACGTCGCGGCGGCGGCTCGGCTGTGCAGGACGCTGCCGAGCGGGTCGGTCGTCGTGACGATACTGTGCGACAGCGGCTCGCGGTACATCTCGGACGCGTTTTGGGAGGGTTGAGATGCTTATACTGACCAGAAAAATTGACGCGCAGATTCGTACGGCAGGAGAGGACGGCTACCCGAACGAGTGTTGCGGCGCGCTGTTCGGTGAAGCTGACGGCGACACGCGCACCGTGTCGGAGATTTTTCCGATTGCGAACGCGCGCGAATCCGACGAGCAATACCACCGCTTCGTCATCACACCCGAGGACTTCATGCGCGCGGAGCTTGAAGCGCGGCGGCAGGGGCTTGACGTGGTGGGCATCTACCACTCGCACCCCGACCACCCCGCCGAACCGTCGGAATACGACCGCGAACACGCGTTGCCGTTCTACTCATATATCATCGTATCGGTCGAAAAAGGGACATCTGAAAATCTGACTTCGTGGGAGCTGTCGGCTGACCGCGAAAAATTCACACGGGAGGTCATATCATGGCTGTAACATTATTGGTACCCACCGCGCTGCGCACATTCACGGACGGCAAAAAGGAACTGGAAATCGCGGCAACCACCGTCGGCGAAGCCGTGACCGCACTCGCGGACACGTATCCCGACATCAAGAAGCACCTGTACGAGGACAGCGGCGAACTGCGATCGTTCATCAACATCTTCGTCGGCGAGACGAACATCAAGTCCACAGGCGGTCTCGGCACCGCCGTGCGCGACGGCGATACGGTGATGTTGGTGCCTGCAATAGCGGGAGGGGCGTTGACAGTTAACAATTAACAGATAACAGTTAACAGTTATGGACGGGGGTGACGACTACATGAATAGTATTATCACAGACGACAGGTTGACGGAGCTTAGTAATGATGAGATTGCTCGGTATTCTCGGCATTTGCTTTTGCCTGATATCGGTGTTGAGGGGCAGAAACGGCTGAAAGCCGCAAAAGTCCTGCTCGTCGGCACAGGCGGACTGGGCGCGCCGCTTGCGCTGTACCTCGCGGCGGCGGGTGTGGGGACGCTCGGTATCGTGGATTTCGACGTTGTTGAAGCGTCGAATCTCCAACGGCAGATCATACACTCGACGCGCGACATTGACCGCCCGAAAGTGGCGTCAGCGCGCGACAAGATCAAGGGGCTGAACCCGAACGTCAACGTCGTCGTGTACGACACGACGCTCACGTCGGCGAACGCGCTCGACATCATACGCGACTACGATATCGTAGCCGACGGCACGGACAATTACCAGACGCGGTACCTCGTGAACGACGCGTGCGTACTGCTCGGCAAACCGAACGTGTACGGCTCCGTGTTCCAATTCGAGGGGCAGGCGAGCGTGTTTTACGCGGGAGCAGGACCGTGCTATCGGTGCCTGTACCCCGCGCCGCCGCCGCCGGGTCTTGTGCCGTCGTGTTCCGAGGGCGGTGTGATGGGCGTATTGCCGGGTATTGTCGGCACGATTCAGGCGGCTGAGGTCATCAAGCTGATTGTGGGAGGTGCGGACAGTCTCATCGGGCGGTTGCTGCTGTTCGACGCGTGGGGCATGAAATTTCGCGAATTGAAGCTCGAACATGACTCAAACTGTCCCATTTGCGGCGATAATCCCACCATTCATGAGCTTATCGACTACGAGCAGTTCTGCGGGCTGAAAAAAACGCACGAGGAGAAGAAGTTCGACACGATCACCGCACTCGAACTCAAAGCTCGTCTCGACGCGGGCGAACCGATACAACTCATCGACACGCGCGAACCGCACGAACGCGCAATCGTCAAGTTCCCAAACGCCGTCGCGATACCGATAGGTCAGGCGGCGCGGCGCATAGACGAACTCGACCCGAACATCGACGCGGTGTTCATCTGCAAAATCGGTCAGCGCAGCGTGTTTGCGATGCGCGCGCTCGACGAGGCGGGATACACGGGGCGCATGCTGAATTTGCAGGACGGCGTGAACGCGTGGGCGCGGGATGTGGACAAATCTCTACCAACTTACTGAGCGCAGAGGTTAGACGTTAGAAGTTAGACGTTAGAGCAGGGCTTGCGAGGACGGAAACAGGACGAGGGACAAACCCCCGCCGTCTGCGGACGGCACCCCCTTTGCGAAAGGGGGCAGGGTTGGACGAGTGTGCGGCGTTGCAATGTAGTCGTAGGGGACGCCTCCCTCGGGGTCCCGCGTTTCGGGTTTGCGTATTGTCGGGGACGGGACACCGAGGGCGGCGTCCCCTACGGAGTGTCCCACATCTTAGCCTTGCCCCCTTTCGCAAAGGGGGTGCCGCTCGCAAGCGGCGGGGGTTTGCCCCGTCCTGCCCGCGTCCACCGCTCTAACATCTCACCTCAAAAAATCTCATTCAATTCTACAACAACAAAGGAGTATATATTATGTCCGACAAGTACAACGCACTCAGCCGCGAGTCCGCGTATCAACTCGCGAACGTAAACAAGACCACGCCGCAGTACGGCGCGCTCACACCGCGCTGGCTCGCGAAATTCATCGAGTTCAAGGGCTTGGATTCGGGGATTTACCGCGTGAACAAGGTCGTCGAGGGCGACACGCCGCTCGATGTACTCTGCTCGCAGGATCCCGCGAAAATCGAGATACCGCAAGGGTATATCGAGTATCAGCACAAGCCGCGCGAGTATCAGCTCAGTTCCATCTCCACGATTCTCAACGTCGACACGCGCGTTCAGGATGTGTACTCGTCGCCGTATGACCAGACGGGAGAGCAGCTCGCACTCGCGGTCGAGAGTTTGCGCGAGCGTCAGGAGAGCCAGATCATCAACAACGACGACTACGGATTGCTGAAAAACGCCGCCGATTCGCAGCGTATTCAGACGCGCTACGGCGCGCCGCAGCCCGACGATCTCGACGAACTGCTGTCGAAAGTCTGGAAAGAGCCGTCGTTCTTCCTCGCGCACCCGCGCGCGATCGCGGCGTTCGAGCGCGAGGCTACACGGCGCGGCGTACCGCCCGCGACGGCGAACATCAACGGCGGCAACTTCGTGCTGTGGCGCGGCGTGCCGATTCTGCCGACGGACAAATTGCTCGTCGACGGGCTGAAAAACCCGAAATCGAAGTCGGGCAAGACGAATATCCTCCTCGTGCGCACGGGCGAGACGAAACGCGGCGTGATCGGGCTGTATCAGGCGGGATTGCAGAACGAGCATTCGCGCGGATTATCCGTGCGGTTCCGCGGCGTGGACGACAACGGGCTTGCGTCGTACCTGCTGAGCCTGTACTGCTCCGCCGCTATTCTCGCGGACGACGCTGTGGCGGTACTCGAAGATGTCGAGGTTGGTGACTACTATGATTACACCAGAAACCCGGTCTAACCCGTCGGATTACGGTCTGCCCGACGAGAATGAGTTGCTCGCGCGCATAGCGGGGTACTTTCCCGAGTTCAGCGAGCCGCCCGCGACATCGTACTCGCCGACGGTAGTACCGCTCGGTTCGGGATACCGCGCACCGACGCACAATGCGTCGACACCGCCGCCGAAATCGGGCAACGCGCTGTATATCGGCAACGTGCCGCACGATAAAGTGCGCGCGGATTTTCCGATTCTGTCCGAGAAAGTGGACGGCAAACCGCTTGTGTGGCTCGACAACGCCGCAACGACACAGCGTCCGCGCGCGGTGATCGACCGTCTCGTGTACTATTACGAACACGAAAACTCGAACGTGCATCGCGGCGCGCACACACTCGCGGCGCGCTCGACGGACGCGTATGAGGACGCGCGCAAAAAAGTCGCGGCGTTCATCGGCGCGCCGAGTGCGGACAACATCGTGTTCACGCGCGGCACGACGGAGGGGCTGAACCTCATCGCGCAGGCGTACGTGAAGCCGCTGCTGTCGGCGGGCGACGAGATCGTACTGACGATCCTCGAACACCACGCAAACATCGTTCCGTGGCAGATCATCGCGGAGGAGACGGGCGCGGTTCTGCGCGTCGCCCCCGTCGATGAGTCGGGGCAGATCATACTTTCCGAATACGCAAAGCTCTTCAACCATAGAACGCGATTCGCGTCCGTCACGCACGTGTCGAACGCGCTCGGCACCGTCACGCCCGTCGCGGAGCTTGTCGCGATTGCGCATGGGTTCGGTGTGCGCATCTGCGTGGACGGCGCGCAGTCTATCTCGCATATCCCCGTGAACGTGACCGCGCTCGACGCGGACTGGTTCGTGTTCTCGGGACATAAAATCTTCGCGCCGACGGGTATCGGCGCGGTGTACGGCAAAACCGAGGTGTTGGAAGCCGCGAAGCCGTATCAGGCGGGCGGCAACATGATAGCCGACGTGACGTTTGAGCGCACGGAGTACCAAAAAGCCCCAAACAAGTTCGAGGCGGGTACGGGCAACATCGCCGACGCGGTGGGTCTCGGTGCCGCGCTCGACTACGTGTCGTCGCTCGGCATTGAGAATATCGCGGCATACGAGCATTTTCTACTCGAATACGGCACCGAGCAACTGCGCACCGTGCCGGGACTGCGCATCATCGGCAACGCGGCGACCAAGACGAGCGTTCTGTCGTTTGTCCTCGACGGACACGACATTCAGGACGTGGCGAAGCACTTGTCGGCGGCGGGTATCGCGATCCGCGCGGGACACCATTGCGCGCAACCGATTCTGCGGCATTTCGGGCTTGAGGGTACGGCGCGTCCGTCGTTAGCGTTCTACAACACGCCCGACGAGTTGGATTTTTTGGCTGCGACGATTAAAGAGATAGCGCGATAATGTATATCGTAGAGGCGGGGTCAACCCGCCTTTATGTTATGATTACGCAAAGGGCGGGGGGGAAACCCCGCCCTTGCTCTATTCCATCATTCCCGCTGTCCGCGCGCGGTCGAGCAGCGCGGTGAATCGCAGGTTGTCGCGCAGCGCATCGTACTGCGCGTCGTCGAAGTCGAGCAGATACAGCGTCGGACCGTCGCTCCAACTCGATTGATGTTGCGGGTGAACGCCGAGCATCATCAGCGACGAATACGTGTCGTCGGTCGTGTACTCGGCGTACTTTTCGGCGTGATAGATTGCGCGCTCGAGATGGTCGAGCGCGTCGCTGTGCCGCGCAAGCGACATACTCAGCCGCACGATTATCTGGTGCCACTCGCTCGCGTTATAATGGCGGAACAGCAGATTGTCGCCGTAGACGATGTGTTGCAGCTCGATATTTTGCGTATACAGCTCGATGCGCTCCTCAATCGTCAGCGGATCGTCCGCAGCGTCGACGCGCACAGACCACCTGCCCGCGAGTGATTCGATTTGCTGCGCCAGATTGTCGAACAGCAGATCGATGTTTGCCCTCGCCGTCGCAAGCTCGGTATCGCGGTCGTCCTCGAGCCGAATCAACGCCTGCTGCGTGAAATTGACGTTCGGGAGCCGTTTCGCGACCTCGCGCGCCGCTTTTTTGTCGCCGTTACCCTCATGCGTATATGCGACGAGCATTGTCGCCTCCAACTTTTGGTTGATGTCTGTCGCCTCCTCGGCCACTCTCTCGGCTATCGCAAGCCCCTCGGCGCGCTCCTCCGGCGTGGTGCGCGTCTGCAATATCGCCCACGCGAGTTGGTGTTGCAGCATGTGGTTGCCCGGGAACTCGCGGCAAGCGCGGCGGGCGAGTTCTTTCATCTCCGCGAGCTTCCACTGCGCGTTCAGCGAGCGTATCTCGTCGTAGTACGCCTGAATTTTCTCCTTTGCGCGGCTCACGTCCACGCCTAAGAGTTCGTCCGTCGTCACGCCGAAGAAGTTCGCGATGGACGGGATCATCTCGAGATCGGGGTAGCCCGTGTTCGTCTCCCACTTGGACACGGTTTGCGGCGTGACGCCAAGCGTCGCCGCCAAGTCCTCCTGTTTCATGTCGCGCGCGCGGCGCAGTCGTCTGATGTTTTCCGAGATGGTGAGTGTCATGTTGTCGCCTTTCTTGCAGCTGCGTGAACAGCATACCACAAGCGGCGAGGGAATGCAATAACGCGAGTCGCGGGTTTTATACAACGATGCGTTGTGCGGTTGTTTCAAAATGCATAATAGGAGGGCGCAAAAATCCGCCGATATTCTTAGAATATCGGCGGTTTACGTAGTAAACCGCCATTTGACACAACTATGGAACGTTTTGTATAATGTTTGAACAGTGTATAGAACAATCACAAAGGTGGAAAATATCATGATCGAAGAAAATATCATGATCGAAGTTCTTTTAATAATCGGGTTTTTCGCGATGACGTCGCTGCCATTTCTTCCATTTCTTCCGGCTATTTTACGTGCGCGGAAACTTCGCAAACTCGGTTATAAAAGATTGGTTCGGTCTATGCTTTGGGCGAAAGATGGCGAAATATTCATAATATTCCGAAACAAGCCACATAACGCAGCACCTATCGACATTGTCGGTGTCAGCGGGATAAGGCGAAACACACGTTTATGCGGCTTGGAAGTGCGCTACAGAGAAAACGGAGTGTTAAAATCAACGAGAATAAGCGGATTTAGCGATGAGATTTTACAGCTCGCGGATGAACTCGGCTACGGAGAAGACGAATAAAAAATTACAAGGGGCGATGAATCATCATCGCCCCTCTTGATAATACACTCGGTTTAATACGCGCTCCAACCGCCGTCCGCGGTGATTACCGCGCCGTTTACGAAACTCGAATCGTCGCTCGCGAGGAACAGCGCGACTTTTGCGATCTCGTCCGCCTCGCCGTAACGCGGGTTCGCGCCCATGCCCGCACTCGCGCGCTCCATGCCGAACGCACTCGGATTCTTGATGCCGACGGCAATCTCCGTGGCGACGCTGCCCGGCGCGATTGCGTTGCAGCGTATACCTTTTTGCGCGTACATGAATGCGATGTTCTTCGTCAGTCCGATCACGCCGAACTTCGACGCGGTGTAACTCGCGCCCGCGCGCGAGCCGAATAGTCCGCCGATTGACGCGGTGTTGATGATCACGCCGCCGCCGTTGTCGAGCTGTCCGTTGAGCCACCTGCGGCAGATCACGAACGGACCTCGCAGATTCGTGTCGATCACCTTGTCCCACAGTTCGTCGGAACACTCGGCGGCGGGCATCATCTCGTCCATCACGCCCGCGTTGTTCACGAGAATGTCAATCTTGCCGAACTCCGCGAAGCTCTCGTCCAGCACCTTTGTGATACCGTCGACGTCTGCGACGTCGCCTGATTTCGCAATGATCTTGCCCGCGAGACCCGCGGATTCTTTGACGAGCGCGTCGAGTTTCTCGCGGCGGCGCGCAACGGCGATTACGGTCGCGCCCTCGGCGGCGAATTTCAGCGCGATGGCGTGTCCCATGCCCGAGCTTGCGCCCGTGACGAACGCTGTCTTATTTTGCAGTTTCATTCTTGTGTTCTCCTTTTAATAATGATAATCGTTACTGATATTATACTCCCTGTTTCATATAGTGTCAAGTATATTATGCGCGAACCTCAAAATAAATATGAAAATGCAAAAATACCGTTCGATTCTCGTACGCATGGTACGCACATCGTAAAGGGCGGGTTGACACGCCCCTATGTCAAAATCCCGTTCTAACCTCTGACCTCTGACATCTCAAAAGGGCGGGTTGACCCCGCCCCTACGCCTATACCGCAATTCTCGTCGTAGGGGCGGGGTTAACC